>CAMNGG010000327.1 GCA_946537975.1 uncultured Treponema sp.
ATATGCTAGTCGTTCTTTACTTTTTGTAGGACGCATATATAAAGGGTAGCACTGATTCGGATGGAAATCTGTAAACTTGTAGTTTAAAATATGATATAATAAAATCATCGGGGCTGTAGCTCACCTGGCTAGAGCGCTACAATGGCATTGTAGAGGTAGTCGGTTCAAGTCCGATCAGCTCCATATGGGAAAGATTAAAATTATCAAAGGCGATATTACCAAGCTGGCTTGTGACGCAATCGTAAATGCTGCAAATTCTAGTCTTCTTGGTGGCAGCGGTGTTGATGGTGCAATTCATTACGCTGCTGGTCCTGAACTTCTCGCTGAATGCCGTACTCTTGGTGGCTGTAGAACTGGCGAAGCTAAAATCACAAAAGGATATAATTTACCGGCCAGATTCGTGATTCATACTGTTGGGCCGATTTATTTTGAACATAGTCCATCTGAAGCAGAGGCACTTCTTACTTCCTGTTATGAAAATTCTTTGAAGCTTGCAAAAGAAAAAGGGCTGAAAACTATCGCCTTTCCTTTAATCTCTGCCGGCGTGTATGGGTATCCACAGCGGGATGCTATTAGGGTGGCAATTGAGACTATGAAACTGCATCAGGATGATTTTGATGAGATTACGCTGGTGTTGTTTGGGGAACGGGAGTTTGGATTTGCGAGAGAGGATTATGGGGAGTTTGTAGGAGAATAAGAAAAAGAAAACTTGCAGTTATTTCCCATATTTTGGAGCATTTTCTGCAACTTTCAATGTTCCATAGTCATCATTTATAGAATATGAAACTGTATCTTCATAATCAGCAACATTATCGGTCCAGAGTTCGCACTGACTGATTACAGTCTTTAATGCATCTTCCTCACCTTCTGGCGGATATTTGTATTTCTTAAGAAGCTTTTTAACAATCATACGCATTTTGGCGCGAGCTGATTCTTTCTTCTGCCAGTCTATTGTTTTGTTTTTACGGAGAGTTTCTGTGAGCTCCTTTGTGAGTGCAACAAGGTCTTCGTTTGAATAGAAATCTTTTACAGCTTCAGGTTTTGTGAGTGCATCATAGAAGGCAAGTTCTTCATCAGTTAATCCGAGCTTGTTCCCTTCTTCGCTTGCATGAAGCATTTCTTTTGCGAGTTTCAAAAGTTCCTGAATTACTTCTTCATTGGTGAGCATTCCGTTCAGGTAGCGGTTCAATGTTTGCTGAATGAGGTCACTGAAGGCTTCTGATTTTACAAGGTTTGTACGTTTGTAAACTTTTACCTGTTCATCAATCAACTTCTTGAGCATTTCTACGGCGAGATTCCTTTCTTTCATCTTTGAAATATTTTCAAGGAAGGTTGGATCAAAGAGATTTACTTTTTCGCCAACATCAGAGAAAAGATTTATAACTCCATCTGATTTTACAGATTGTTTGAGAAGTTCATTTATGCGGTCGTTGATTTCTTTGAGAGAGAATTTCTTGCCAGATGGATTATACAAAAGACGCATTACAAGAACGCGGACAGATTCAAAGAAGGCGGCTTCAAGGCGCATGTGTTCTTTTACCATAGATGAACAAAGAGAAAGAGCCTGCTTGAGCATTAATGCTTCTTTTATAAATGCCTGTTTCTGTTCTTCTTTATCTGGGGCTACAATAAAGTTTACTGCCCCGCTGATTGTCATACCGCGCTGTAAGTCTGAGCCTTCGTAAAATGGAGTGTAATCGTAACCAAAGAAAAGATTTCGGCAGATTTCGAGTTTTTCTTGGAACTTAGGGAAAGCGCGTTTTGCGACATCCATTTCACCGTAGTTCTGGCGGTCGCGGACGGTATAATCATTCATGGCCTGCTTGAGGGCACTTGCGATGCCAACGTAATCTACAACAAGGCCACCTTCCTTATCTTTGAAGACTCTATTTACACGGGCAATTGCCTGCATAAGATTGTAGCTTTCCATTGGCTTGTAAACATACATTGTTGCAAGGGAAGGAACATCAAAACCTGTAAGCCACATATCAACAACGATTGCAATTTTGAGCGGGCTGTCATTATCTTTGAATCTGGTTGCAAGTTCCTGCTTGCGATGTTTGTTGCCGATGATTGCACGCCATTCTTCCGGATCCTTATTGCTTTCTGTCATTACAACGGCAATGCGGGCATCATCACCTGGAACAGTAATCTGCTTTGAGCCGACTGTGATCTGCGAAGTTGTTCCCGCCCAGGATGGCCGTAGCTCCAGAATACGATTAAATATCTTCATCGCAATTGAGCGGTTATAAGCAACAATCATTGCCTTTCCGGTATACAAATACTGGCGTTCGTTTTCGTAGTGATTAAGAATATCATCAACAAGAGAATTGATTGTTTTTTCATGACCAAGAATTTCTTCCATCTTGCCAAGCTCGTGTTTACTCTTTTCTATAACTTCTTCATCTGCATTATTTGCAAGGGCGGAATATTCGGCATCAATCTGGGCTAGAACTTTATCATCAAGCTTGAGTTTGATAACACGGCTTTCGTAATAAACAGGGCGTGTTGCTCCATCTTCAACAGCCTGTGTCATATCGTAAACATCGATGTAGTCACCGAAAACTTCGATTGTACTACGGTCTTCGCGTGAAATTGGAGTACCGGTAAAACCGATATAACTTGCGTTTGGAAGACTGTCGCGGATTATGCGGGCGGTTCCGATTGTACGATGGGCAATAAGGTTCCCTTGCTCGTCGCGGCTTGTTTTGATTTTTTCTGTAAGTCCATACTGTCCGCGGTGAGCTTCATCTGCCATTACGATGATATTTTTTCTGTCACTTAAAACCGGAATAGCTGCGGTCCCTGAGCCTGTCGAAGGGTCAAACTTCTGCATAGTTGTAAAGATGATTCCGTTGGCTTTGCGTCCTTCAAGAAGCTGTTTCAAATGTTCGCGGCTTTCTGCCTGAACAGGTTCCTGACGTAAGAAATCTTTACAATTACAGAACTGACCATAAAGCTGATTATCCAGATCATTGCGATCTGTAATAACAACGATTGTCGGTGAATCAATTGCCTGCTGTAAAAGATGAGCATAGAAAACCATAGAAAGTGATTTTCCGGATCCCTGAGTATGCCAGAATACACCAATTTTACCGTCGCCGTTTACCGCAAGCTTTGTACGTTCAACAGCCTTACGAACTGCAAAATACTGATGATAGCCTGCAAGAATCTTATAGGAATTAATTCCGTCATTATTAAAGCAGATAAAGTTTTTGATAATATCCAGCAAGCGGTCTTTCTGGAAAATACCTTCAAAGAAAGTTGTGAAATCTGCAAAGGCCTTGGATTCCATGTTACCGTCTTTTGTCTTCCACTCCATAAAACGGTCTTCATCACTTGTGATTGTTCCCGCCTTACTAGTAAGCTGGTCGCTCATTACGCAGATACAGTTGTAAATGAACATGGAAGGAATTTCATGCATATAATTGCGAATCTGAGTATAAGCCTCACTCGCGTCAGTCTGCTCTCGGCTTGGAGATTTTAATTCAAAAAGACAGATTGGAAGTCCGTTTAAGAAAAGAAGGATATCCGGCCTCTTGTTCGAGTTTTCTATAAATATCCACTGATTTGCGACAATGTAAGAGTTTTTATCGCCAGGTTTTCCGGCATTTTCAAAGTCTGCAATATAGATTATGTCAGATTTAGTTTCGCCATTTTGATGATAGCTTACTTCAATACCATTCTGCAGGTATTCCATAAAAAGGGCATTTTTCTTTTTAAGTTCATCATTTTCAAAGTGTCGGAGTTTGAGGAGCGCCTCGTCAATTGCAGCAGGATCAGCCTTTGGGTTCAGTCTGCGGATAGAATCTTCAAGAACAGAATCATAAAGCGGAGAATGCCAGTCGCGATCAATGTCCGGTCCATAAACATGCTTCCATCCCATATTCTGGAACAACTCAATCAGAGCATTTTCATAGGCTTCTTCGTTGTAATCGGACATATAATCAAAACTCCTTACTAATTTATTATACATCCAAAATGTTATAAAAACTACTTCAAATACGGAACCAGAACTTTATTGACATTCCCATATTAAGAACATATAATATAGTTACCTAAATTGGGAACTATTTATCAAGGAGAAATGTTCTTTTGCATGTAATAAAAAAGAAAACATTAACAGATTACTCTGAAACGCATGCAATAGTTAAAGCAGACCTTGATTCATGGTACATAGAAGCAAAAAGTGCAATTTGGAAAACCCCGCAAGATATTAAAAATCGGTTTTCTTCAGCAAGCTTTCTGGCAGACAATAAAGTTGTATTTAATATTCATGGTAATGATTACCGTTTACTAACAAGAATAAACTATGATAGCGGAACGGTATTCATTTTATTCATAGGTACTCATGCTGAGTATAATAAATATGATATGGGGGCTATATAATGATTTCTCCTAAAGTTATAAAAACAGAAGAAGAATATAATACTATTCTTAACAGAATTGAAGAAATTTTTGACTCAAAACCAGGAACACCAGAATTTGACGAACTTGAACTCCTTGTAAAGCTTGTAGAAATTTACGAAGATGAAAAATATCCAATGGATCTTCCAAGTCCTGTTGCCGCAATCAAATTCCGCATGGAACAACAGGGCCTTAAAAGCAAAGATTTAATTCCCTACATTGGAAGTAAATCAAAAGTTTCAGAAGTATTGTCCGGAAAAAGAGCTCTTAGCCTTAATATGATTCGCAAACTTCACGAAGGTTTAGGAATTCCCGCAGAAGTTCTTATTCAGGAATCTGGAAAAGAATTACCAGACTCTTCAATCATGGAGCATGGAATAAACTTTCCCTTTACAGAAATGTATAAGCGCGGCTGGTTTAAAACTTTCTTTGATGGAACTCTGTCTCAGGCAAAAGAATTAAAAGAAGAACTGATAATTAAATTTATTGGAAACTTCAATATTCAAGATGTTGCCCTTTGTTATAACAGAAAGTCAGAAAATAAAGAATCTGAAAATCTTGATGACATTCTTATGGCCTGGCGAATAAGAGTTATGAATCTTGCAGCCGCAGAAAAACTTCCAAAGTGGAATAAAGATGTTCTTTCAGAACAATTCTTCTCGCATTTAGCAATGCTTAGTGTTTTTGATGAAGGTCCAAAACTTGCAAAAGAATTGTTAAATAAAGTGGGAATTCATTTTATTATCGAAGAGCATCTTGAAAAATCACATCTTGACGGTTCCTCAATGCTTATGCCAGATGGAAGCCCATTAATTGCCTTAACCTTGCGTTATGACCGTCTCGACTCTTTCTGGTTTACTCTTTTCCACGAACTTGCACATGTAAAAAAACATCTGTCAAAAAATAATGCCGCTTACTTTGATGACATTACAAATGAGATGAGCAAAACAATTGAAAAAGAAGCCGACACATACGCAAAAGAAATGTTAATTCCTATGAACATCTGGAAAACTTCTGGCCTGACAATTTCTTCCACCCCAATGGCAATAAGAATTTTTGCAGAAGAGCAGCATATCAGCCCCGCAATACCAGCAGGTCGTCTTCGTTTTGAAAACAAGAAATATACCGTTTTTACAAACCTGATTGGTAATGGAGTGGTAAGAAAATTGTTTGAGAGATAAATATGAATTCTATAGATTTTGTAAATGAAAATACTTGCTGTTCAAATTGTGGTAGGAAATTAAAAACAAATATAGCTATCTTATATAATAATAGTTTTCTTGGTAAGACTTGTGCAAAAAATAAAGGTATTGATATAAGTCAATTACCAAATTTTACGAAAGGAGTTGTTATTGAAGAAACGAGCGACTCTTCGAATTCTGTATTTCATAATAAGCAGTTGGATACAAGTACAGATCGAAAAAGATGTCTTGAATATTTATTTTTAAGATGTGTAAAGCTAACAGATTTTAAATCCATGAAGACTCCTGAGCTTAATGACATTTATATGCGATACCTAAATAATACAGTTTCAGATGAGGATTATAATCAAATAAGTAATTTAATAAAAAAAATGAATAGAGAAAAATCTATTTTTTGCGAACAAAATTTGCATTTTTGTTATTTGTGTTGTATAGAACTAAATAGGATTGCTAAAACTTTTGTAAAAAATGATTTTTATAAAAGTGTATTGAATTTCTTAAAAGAAAATGCTTTTCTATCTGAAAAACAATTTGAAAGTATAAAAAAACACTTTAAAATTAATGTAAAATATTTTGCTCCGACTCACTATAAGAAATAAACTCTTCGTCCTGCATGATTTACGATCTTTTGTAATGACCTAAAATATAGGATTCTTTATTCTAATATCAGAGTAAAAAGAGAAAGTCTTTTTATTTGCCCATTGACGAAACTGAGTTGCAATCTTGGACTTTATACGATAGCCCAGGGAGATAATCATATCGAGGTTGTAATATTCAACTTCTCGTTCTACATTGCGATTGCCTTCTGTTTGAACTGTTCGGAATTTCCGAACAGTTGCCTCTTTTGTAAGCTCTTCTTCCTCAAAAATATGCTTTATATGTTCGCTTACATTTGCCTTACTCGAACCATACAAATCCACCAGCTGAGCCTGTGTAAGCCATACCGTTTCGCCTTCAAAACGAACATCAACAGAAATCTTTTCGTCCGCTGTTTTAAAAATTACGATTTCACTTTTATTGTCTGTTTGCATTGTTGTACCTCCTATTTAATTTTAAGTGGGGAAAGCCAATCCCTTAGGGAGCGGCCTGCAACGCAGACAAAAACAGTCCGGTGGACTGTTTTTAGCGAGTCTCGGCGAAGGCTGTGCCTGAGCCTGTTCCAACCGCCTTCGGCGTTTTCCGCTACCCTCTCGCCTAGGGGCACTGCCCCTAAAAACTGGTAGCTCGCATGATTGATGAAATCTAGCTTACTTCATCTTCGTAAGCTAGATTATTAACAATTTTTGAAACAATGCTTCATTGGAAATAAAACTTGTTTCTACACTCACCCTAAAAATATCTTCAATTTGCTCTTGTGTAGTATGTTGAAATCTTTTTTTTTCAACCGATTTTAAATAACATAATAATATTTCCATAAAATAATGACCATTCAAATAATTCTTTGGATTAGTAGATTCAAGAGATTTTTGTATGGCATATAATTCTTGTGTAGATTTTTCTAAATCAATAGATTTATCCTTTTTATAATTTATTAAAATATTTTTGGTATAATTATCAAAATTAAATTTTATATTTGGTAATTTCAAATATGAACTAAGACTTATTTTAGGAATTCCAATTTTATTCTTTTTCTCAAAAATAATTAATAGAGTTGCCATTGCTGCTGCTATACAAGATTTATCTATTATGTCTTCAGTTATTTTTTCGGAATATGTTTGTAGGAGTTTTTTAATATTACTTTTATTAAGATAATAAACTTCTAAGCATCCATAATCTGTTAATAATATATTCGAATCTAATTCTGATAGTTTCCTGGTATATTCTAAAATATCCCTATCTATAATTCCAAAAATTTGAGACTTAGCATTTTTTTTATGAATTTCTTCGATTAAATAAATGATTTTATCCCGATTATTATTTCTTTCAAGATTTGAAGGAAATGATAATCCTAAAGATGAAAAATCAACAGTATTAATTTCTGAAAAAGAAACATTATTACCTAATTCTTTAATATGCGTTGAATAGAATTGATAATCTTGTTTTCCTTCGACATATATTAATTTTTTCTCTGGTTCTAAAACAGTATATAAATTTATAACGCTATCAATAGATCTAGTTAATAAATCAGGCATTTTTATCTTCTTTTTTTCCTAATCTTGCAACACTTTCAATATAAGGATTAATTAAATCAATAGAATGACTTGCAATAATTATTTGAACATTATTTTTTCCAATAAAAGCATTTATTGCTTCAAGAAATTTTTCTTGCCATTTTATGTTTAGTGATATTTCTGGTTCATCTATCATAACAATTAACGAATCATCGGCACAACTTATTACCCTACAGAATAAGAACAAAATTTGTTTTTCACCAGAAGATAATTGTTCTGGCGAAAGAACAGTACCATTAGAAGAACGAATTATAAGTCCCTCATTTGCATTAATCTCCAATGTTTTATTAGAAAAGAAAGAATTAATATATTCATCCATTTTTTCGAGTTTATACTTTAAGGAACTTAATGCTACAAGTCTTAGTTTCAATGTGTTTATGTAGGAATCGATTATTGGGTACATAGTATCCCATACAGAATCAGAAAGAGTATTAATTTTGTCCTTAAATTCTTTTGGAAATAATTCAACAGTTAAACCGTATTTGATATATAACTCGCTTGAATCTTCAAGTTCTTTAATAATTTTTTTAACGTTTTCTATCGTCAATTTTTCGTTTTTTGAGTGTTTTGACGCACTCTCAAGTATTGTCAAATATTCATTGGTGATACTTCTATTTCCTTCATCTGTTCCTAAAATCATGCTTTTATGCATCCACCTATGAAAATCCTTTACAACACCTAAAAGTGATAAAGAATTTCTATCTGAATCATCGTATTGTGGAACTCGAATAACACCTTTATTTGTACGTATTATTTCATAATCATCATCAGTAGAAATATTTATATTCCTATTCGCATCTAGAAAAACTGTATTAAGATTTAATTTATTTAAATAATCACAATACTGGTTATATACTTTTTCATTTTTATTTAATGAAAGAAAATCAAATTCTTCTTTTTCTTTCCAATGATATTCCAGTCTTTTGTTAGAAAAAATAATAGAATACTCTCTGTTTTTAATTGATTTACGACAAATTTCAATTATTTCATCATTTGATAGTTTTATTGTAAAACTCAAAAATGGAATCTTACTAATTGCAGTTCGATGTCCTTCTTTTGGTTCAGGACGTAAGGAATGATAAATAATCGACAAAATAGAAGATTTTCCACAACCATTATCACCATAAAAAATTAAGAAATTTGAATTTGGATTTGTCATAATTTCATAATCATATAATCCAAATAATTGTTTTACTTCAATTTTAGTTATTCTAATAATTTCTTTTTCCATCATTATACTCCTAAATTTTTATTTCCCCATTCATTAACTTTGGTAATAGAGTATCTCGAATTTGTGAAAGATTCTGATTTTCTATTATACATTGTTTTATTTGTTTGAATATAGGTAAACAAACCATTTCAAATTTTGCAAGCCATTCATCGCTTGGAATCACAACTTCCATGGCGTTCAAAATTTCTGTAGTCATGCTTGGAACTGCTGAACCAGCATTCATTGAGTTTAAATCTTTGCCTTTGACGAAGAAATAAACATATTTAGCAATGTTTTCTTTTTTCATTTCTGTGTAAAACATGGTGTCTACAGACCAGAATGGTTCATTAATGTAAAAGACATTGTTTAATGTTCCTTTTCGTGGAATTAAAACAGATTCTTTATCATATAGAAATTTATCTACATAACGCATGATTCCACCAGAGCCATAAACCGGATATTTTCCGTCATTTAATTTCTTGTGGTCTTTTCCGTATTTTACATTTATCAAGTTCGACAATTTTCCAACTTTCCACCCCTCGAGCATTTTGCCGCCGAATGGTTCGAAGTCTACAAACCAGTTTTTGAAGAGGGCTTGGGCTTGCTGTTCGAGGTTGGTGTTTATTTTGTTGTTCAGTTCGATTTTGTTGTCGAGGGATGAGAGAATGGCGGCGATTTTTTGCTGGGTGGGGAGAGGGGGAATAGGAATTCTAAGTTTTCTAAATTCCGACTGTTTTATTCCTGTAACTGTTGTTCCCGTTTCTCGTGATTTAAGATTATACTGTCCAGCTGGCGATTGAAAATAATAAAGTAAATAGCCATTATCCAATACATCTTTTTTTCCCCTTAGAGTTATTAAACGTTGTCCAAGCGCAATATCATCACGATCAAGTCTTGCAACCATACCAAGAGGTGCTTCTGTTGTTAAAAGAATATCTCCTTTTTTGGGGAAACCTCGAATCATAAATCGATCATATTCTTCTCTTGAAATATAATAGCATTGTGAATAATCTATATGATTCATTTTGACAGATTTAGCACTAAGAGTTGGTATTCCTGTTTCCGATTTTTTTGGAGTCTTTCCACGATAATCAATTAAAAGTTCTAGAACATCTTCAATTGTATATTCTTTCCACTCTTCCATTTTCATTCCTTTATATTATAGATTCCGAAACAAGTTCGGAATGACGTTTTGTCGTTTCAAATGTCAGTTGTCTGGAATTGCGTTAGCAATTCTCAAATACGTGTGTTTCCTTCTGCCCGCCTGCGAGCTACCGGGTTTTAGGGACTGTGCCCCTAGGCGAGAGGGTAGCCCGCAACGAAGTGCGGGCGCAGGGGGAGACTTCCCCCTCCTTATATCTTAAACCCAATTCCTGCAAGATTTTTCTTTATCTCTTCTTCGAGCTCGTGGCTCTTTGCGAACATTCCGCCAAGTTCGGTGGTCAGGCGGGTCATTTTATCGGCGAAGGGTTCGTCGTCCTCGGCTTTTTCTTCTATGCCAACGTAGCGGCCGGGGGTGAGGATGTAGTCCTGGGCGGCGATTTGTTTTGTGGTGGCAACTGCGCAGAAGCCTTTTACATCTTCGAGGGTGCCATTCTGGAAGGCGGTGAAGGTGTCGGCAAGGCGGGCGATGTCTTCTTCGGAAAAGTCGCGGTGCTTGCGGTCTACCATGTGGCCCATGTTGCGGGCATCTATGAAGAGGGTTTTGCCGGTCTGCTTTTTGCCGCGGGTGATGAACCAGAGGGTTACCGGAATTGTAACGCTGTAGAAAAGCTGGGTTGGCATGGCGACAATTCCTTCTATTAAATCTGCTTCGATTATTTTACGGCGGATTTCTCCTTCGCCAGAGGTCTGGGTGGAAAGGGCGCCGTTTGCAAGTACAAGACCGATTTTTCCGTTAGGAGCCAGGTGATAAATCATGTGTTCTATCCAGGCGTAGTTTGCGTTGCCTGCGGGTGGAAGACCGTATGCCCAGCGAGGGTCGTTCTGCAATTTATCCTGACCCCAGTTGCTTAAGTTGAAGGGCGGATTTGCCATGATAAAGTCGAACTTCTGCGTGGAGTGAAGGTCATTGAAAAAGGTATCTTCGGGATGGTCGCCAAAGTTTGCATCGATTCCACGGATTGCCATGTTCATCTTGGCCATTTTCCAGGTGTCGGCGTTGGCTTCCTGTCCGAAGACTGAGATGTTGTTTCTGTTTCCTGCGTGCTCCTGAATGAACTTTACGGACTGAACGAACATTCCGCCCGAACCGCAGCATGGGTCGTAAACGCGCTTTCCTTCTGACGGCTTTAAGATATTTACGATTGTTTTTACTACGCTTGCCGGTGTGTAGAACTCGCCGCCTTTTACTCCTTCGTAGGATGCAAACTGTGCGATGCAGTATTCGTAGGTGCGGCCCAGTAGGTCTTTGCTTGCTTCGGTGTCGCTCATGTCCATGTTGGTGAATACGTCTACTACGTTACCAAGGACGCGTTTGTCCAGCTCTGGGTTTGCGTAGTTTTTTGGAAGAACACCTTTGAGGCTTTTGTTGTCGGCTTCTATGGCAATCATGGCTTTGTCTAAGATTGTGCCGATTTCCGGTGTGTGGGCTGCTTTTGCAATTTCTGACCAGCGGGCTTCCGGAGGGACAAAGAAAATGTTGTCTGCTTCGTAAGCGTCCGGGTCGTTCTCAAAGCCGTCGCCTTCTGCAAGGAGTTCTGCGTATTTTTTTTCGAATGCGGTTGAGATGTATTTTAAGAAGATAAGCCCTGTAAAGATTTTGCGGTAATCTGCAGCGGGAATGTGTCCCCAAAGTTCGCAGGCTGCATCCCAAATCTGCTGTTCAAATCCGATGGTTGCGGAAGAAGATTTAGATTTTGGGGATTTTGATTTTGCCATGATGATGTCCTTAGTTTTTTGTTTCTTCTATTATAACACAGATTATGGCAAAAAAATAGGCTCACACGTTTAAGTGCAAGCCTTCTATATAGCGGGGGCAGGACTCGCCGTTACGGTCGCCGACATCCTGTCGGCTCCATCCACGGCGCCTTCGTTCGCTACCAGCGACCTCCTGTCGCTGGTTCCTAAAAAACGCTCCGCACTGCTCGCCTTTTTTAGGACCGCTCACTTCGTTTCGAGTCCTGTCAAGAAATCTCAAAAAATTTAAAGCAAAAAAAAACTTCCCGAGTTCTCAGGAAGTTTTCTTTTTATAGCGGGGGCAGGACTCGAACCTTGATGGCCCTCTTTATGCCATTTAGAATCCGGATGGTTTAATTCTATATGGTATAAAGAATTAGCTTTGCTTATATTTGATGTTTTCAGGGGCTTAAAACTGAAAATTCGAATATAAAGTAAACGATAAGGATTAAAAATACGCGTATTTGTCAGAATGTACTTTACATTTAGAAACCATAATGATAAAGTATAAATACCTTTTCTGCCTGCCCGAGGTAAGGAAAAGGAACTTGAATAAACCTTATCTTTTATTCAAAACAAAGCATTCACCATTCTGGTATGCGCAAGTCCGTCTCCCAGACGGAACAATTTCCCGCAACAAAAGTACGGGAAAAGAAAACAAAACTGATGCCGAACGTACGGTAATGGAATGGGTCGTAAAAGGCTGTGTACCTGAACGAACATCCAGAACTGGAAGAGCAATCGGCAAACAATCCTTCACATTTATTTCTATTCTCAACTATCTCAGGACGAATGATTTGTCTGAGCAGGAAATTAATGATCTTATCGAGGTAATGAAAGCCCGTAAAATCATTCAAGCCGCTGTACGGACAAATGCAAAAGGTGACTGTGATGCAATGGAATACCTTATTGATTTTTGGACGCGGGATAAATCTGCTTATCTTCGTGAAATGGAATTAAAAGGTCATTCTGAAACAAACCGTCACATCCTGAACATGAGAAACATCGTTAAGCATTACTGGACGCCTCTTCTGGAAGGAAAACTTCTTGGAGAAATTACCAGAGATGACGTAAAGAAGATTTTCATGGCGGAGTCCACTAAGAAAATCTCTCCGAAAACAGTAAAAGCCGTCCTTCAGGCCGTAACAATTCCACTAAAGTGGGCACACCTGAACGGACTGACTGAAAACAACTGTTATTCAGGAATTATTCTTCCTAAAAGCTCACCAAAGAAAAAAGTTATCCTTTCACTTGAACAGACCATTAAGCTCTTCAATGCTGAATGGGATAACGACCGCGTAAAACTTGCATGTGTAATTGCCTGCTTTACAGGAATGAGGCAGGGGGAAATTCTTGCTCTTCAGATTCGTGATATTGGAGAGGATAGAATCTATATCCGACATTCATACAGCCGGTATGATGGACTTAAAACTCCAAAGAACGGAGATGAAAGAGAATTCATGATTCCACCAGAACTGAGGAACATGATTTTAAATCAGGCTTCTTTCAATCCTTGGGGATGCAGTCCTGAAAGCTTTGTTTTCTACAGTCCACAAAGTCCTGACAAGCCTCTTTCCCCTAAAAGATTCAACAGATATCTAAGGCGGGCTCTTGAATCAATCGGATATCCGAATCCGAAAGAAATAACATTCCACAGTTTCCGACATGAATGGTGTACAAATACTCTTTCTGATATCGGAGACCAGCGAATCTGTATGATTGGTTCAGGCCATAAAACAGAAAGCGTGTTCAACAATTATGCTAATCATATTCAGAAGGAAATTGCACTGAATAAGATTGCAGAAAGTACGGAGCATCTTTTTGCACCAATTCTCAAGAATCTTAGTTCGGATGCGGTTTACGTCATAAAGGACGATGAAGCGGACGAACTGGAAAATGTACAAAAGCTTTTACCGGAAAAGGTAGGAGCTTAAGGATAATCGGAGAGAGAAGAATCTTAATCTTTTGGAGGAGAAGCACTTGAAAAACGTAACATCACCAGACGAACTCTGGCTCCAGAAGGAAGTCATCGAATACTTACGATGCGCACCTTCTTCATTTCATTCTTGTGAACGTTATGATTGGCTGAAAGAAAGAGCCATCAAAGACGGACGCAGAAGAAAGTACAAGAAATCTGATGTTCTGGCATTCGTTGAACGCTTACAGAAATCAGCTTAAAAACTTTTAATCGGCACTGGCAGTCTACCTTAATTATTCAGGCTGTCAGTGAATCTAATAAAACCAACAACTAGAGGATAGACATATGAAAATTAACGACATTATCAGCATGGTAAAAGATACCACTCAGAAAATCTCAGAGAAGAAAACTCTCAAAATAAAGGACATTGTTCTTATTCCAGAATTTCAGAAACTTCTGGTCATGGAAGAAGATGTGCTTGAAAAGATGAAGCAGTCCATGAAGGAAGAAGGCTTTAAGTCTGGACATGAAATCCACATCTGGAAACGAGGAAAGGAATACATTCTGATTGACGGCCATACACGCAAAACCGCATGGGAAAGTTTAGGAAACAAGACGATTCCCTGTATCATTCACAACTTTGCAAGCCTTGAAGAAGCCAAAACTTTTGCAATCAAAGAGCAGATAAACCGCAGAAACTTAAGCGGTCAGGCTCTTTTGGATGCAGTTGCCAACTTCAATTTTGAAAAAGGCAAAGGGCATACATCAGGCGAAAAGGGAAAGGCATCTGAAATAATTGCAAAGCAGATTGGAGTTTCTACAAAGACTGTTGAAAAAACAAGAGTAGTTTTAAAGGAAGCTACCCCTGAGCAGTTAGAAGCAATCAAGAAAGATGAGCTGAGTATGAATCAGGTTTTCAATCAGATTCGAGAGAAAAGAAAGGAAGAAAACTCTGAGAAAGAGAGCGAAGTTTCTGCATCCACAGAAACTGAAACAAAGGCAGAAGCTAAGACTGACGCTAAAAGTGAAAAGCCAAAAGCAAAACCGAAGTCCGAAAAACAAAGTGCAAAGACCGCATCCAAATTAAAAACAGATGAAGCCTTTGCAAAAGGTGTACGTTATGCAATCAGTGAAATCAGAAAGGGAATCAGCCTTGAAGACCTTGAAAAATCCCTGAGCGCGTAACACCGCCACGAAAGACGGGAATTAAGGCTTACCCAAAGGCCTTAATTCCCTAAAAGCCAAAAGAAAGTGCCTGCCCGAGGAGTACAACATTGAGCGAAAGCTATACGGCATCTTTCCATAACGGCGGAATGGAAAAAGACGGAATTGATTCAAGTGGAAGAAAACGAAGTAAGCTTTATCAGGCTTGCCGAGAACACAATATCAGAGACCCAAAATATTGTGATAAGCAGGATCACATCGTAAAAGGCGGACTTCACGAAACATGGATTGATATTCCACCAAAACAAGCCTACGAACGGATTTTTGGCGAAGCTTTCAGGGAATACAACTCCAAGCAGAGAAAGAAGGAACGGCAGTTCAATACTTATTGGGAGAAAGTAAAGAAATCCGCAGTTCTTGTACCCGTTCGCGAAGCTTTAATTACAATCGGAAATTGTGAAGACGGCTTTCCAGACCTTGAAGTCGGAAAGCAGATTTACAAGGAATTTCTGGAAGAGTTCCAGAAGAAGAATCCGAACATGAAGGTAATCGGCGCTTATTACCACGCGGATGAAATGCGCAGTGACGGAAAAGGCGGAGTTATAAAAGGTGCGCCCCACATGCATCTTGATTATATCCCCGTTGCGTACAAATGCGACCGCGGGCAGAAGATTCAGAATTCAATGAACGGTGCTTTAATGGAACAAGGCATCTTAAACATTGAAGTAGACCCAGAAGTCGCAGAAAAAGTGTACGGTCTGAGAAAGAAACCGTGCAGAAGGAAGCAAAACGCAACGCTTGAAGAAGTTCCGCTAAGCGAGCGCCTTCAATGTTTTGAAAAGCTTGAAGAAAAGCCTGAGCAGACGGAACAGACCAAAGAAGGTGAAACCGAAGGCGAAAAAATCACAAAACCGCGCGTAGTAACAAACCTTCAGCAATGGACTGATACACAGAGGAATCGGCTTAAAAAGATAGCACGTTCACATGGCTTTGAAATTACAGAGAAGAAAGAAAAGCGCGAGCATCTTACAACGGAAGACTACATTCTTTCAAAAAATCCGAACCTTAACCATGATGTTCACGCACTTGCAGAAAGGCTTACAAACGACCTGAAGGAAGTTCAGAAAGAATCCGCTGATAATGCTGAATGGGAGAAGGAGAATCAGGAACAAGCTGAGCAGAATGCGCAGACGGCAAAGGAACTTGAACAAGCAAAGGAAGAACATAACGCGTATGTTGAACAGAAAGAGTACGACTTTAAGAGCAGGGAATTCAAGCTGAGCGACAGGGAAGATGAATTAATAGAGCGCGAGGAAAATGTTGCAAAAAAAGAGACTTTCTTAGCGAACGCCAGAAAACACGCTTCCGAATCCCTTCACAAGTTCGTGCAAAAACTTAAAAAGAAAAAGAAGGAGGTAAAAGAAAAAGACAGAGCCTTAGACCAGATGCTGAGGGAAACTAAGGAACTCGCAGAAAGGGCCGAGAAACTCAACAACAATGCGGCTACCCCATACTTCACTTTTGCAGATGACATAAAGTTTGACGATGCAAGACTTATGGCAAGAAGAAGAGATGGAAAAGGCCTTTGCGAATGGTTTAACGGTCTTGAAGAAAAGTTCTGCGGATGGCTTCATAAGGCGCAGTATTTTGCAAAACACTTCTGGAATAAGACACCAGATGAACTGATAATTGTTGCAGAAGACATGCGTAACAGCTACTGCAGCAATTTCGGAGAGTACATCGAAAAGGGCATGAGAGGAAATACCCTCAGCCAGATTAAGGAAGTTCGTGAAATTAAGGAAGCAATTCCAGAAGTTCAGGAACGCAGAAAAAAAATCCGTTCGCGTAATTACGACATTGAGCTGTAATTCTTCCAGTTTTCAACAAATACGCAATCTTGCAAGTCGCTTGATTGCGTTTTTTTTAGTTAGCGCACCGTTACCCTTACAGAAAACGAGCCGTAAAGGCAGTAAAAACGAGCCCTTTGGGCAACCCCAGAACTTGTAGCCAAGTTCTAACACAATAGAAGTTTGCCCGCGTTTTTACAAAAAGATCCGCTACAAACTTCTATTGTGCGAGGGCATATCCCCTCGACCCCTTGTCTATTTCGTTACGAAAAGCGCGGGCAAATGAAAGCTTCCCCAAAAGGAAGTCTTTCACCGCTTTTTTTCTCCACTTCATAGCCACCAAAAGGCTCTGCCCTTTGGAAACCTGAGAAGGGCAACGTTGCCCTTTCTAATCCTCCGCCAACAAGACTTTGTCTTTTTGGATTATCTGCCAGACGGCCAGCCTTCTGGACTTCTGCTAGCTATGTTTGACTTGTATTATCTTTACGCTTCTATAAATAAAAAGGCAAATTGTGGCACTTACAAGCTTATCTACAAAGTTTGTGATTGTGCCGCCTATGTATGCAGCAATCGGCAGGCTTCTGATTACGACGTAGATTCCCTGAACAGCGTTATCTACCTGCGGAATTGAAGTGTTTGCACCATAAACAAAGGTCGAAATTGTGTCGCCGATAATTGAATTGCTGATTGCGGCTAAAAATCCAGCCCACATAAAGCTGTCTGCGGAA
>CAMNGG010000328.1 GCA_946537975.1 uncultured Treponema sp.
TGGCTGTACAAGCCTTGTCACTGCACCAAGTCTTCCATCAACAACACTTGCAAATTCTTGTTATGATTCAATGTTCATGAATTGTACAAGTCTCACAACAGCACCAGTACTTCCTGCTGCAAGTACATTAAATGGTAATTATACTAGCATGTTCAAAGGTTGTACAAACCTTAGTAGTGTAACCTGTCTTGCTACATATATTGGCACAAGTGTTTGCTCACAGTGGCTAGAAGGTGTTTCTGCAACCGGTATCTTCACCAAGGCCGCAGGTGTGACCTGGTCTAGTGGTACAAGCGGCATTCCTAACGGTTGGACAGTACAAGATGCGCCATGATTTACTTGCTTTCTAGTTGTATTGAAATATAGAAAAATAAGAGGAAATAAAAAATGAATAATGAAAATAACGAAAACAAAATCGATATGAAAGCATTAGAATCACCAGTTGATTTTTTTATAAATTATGTAAGAGACCGCAATGTAGATATCATTTCTAAACCAGAATGGGAAAGCCTGTATTTCTACTGCACAATAAAATATACCTTTCCCGATAAATCGCTTGTTTCCTTAAAAACAGAAGACTTATATCATTTAGCCGACATCCTCAATCTCGATTTCGCAAAAGTTACTTCTTTACTTAAGTCTTGTTATCGCTTTGCTCGTGAAGAAACAAAGAAAATGTCTTTCAGAGATTTATTTGATAATGGTTCAGTTTTAAATCCAATATGTGAAGACAATAAAGTAATATTTGGAATTGTCAATTCTCTGGCAAAAGAACGAATAGAAGAAATAATGAATAAAGCGAAAGTTCTTTCTGATAATTCATTCAGAAAAAATCTTTTTATAGTTCCGGTTAATCAATTCTTAGAATTAGTAGAAAATGAAGATAAAGAGATTTGTAATAAACTTGAAGATATATCCAGTTCATTCAAGAAACCTCTTGGAGAAATATTGGGAAAAGAAAACTCTTCAAAACTTAAAGAAATACAAGACTTAATAAAAAAAGAAAAAGTAAAAACTGGTATAAGCAGTCTTTTAACTTTAGCATCTAGTATATCTAGTATTTCTGGTATAACGGTTAATTCTGCCTCTTTAGCTGTAATTGGAGCACTCCCAGTATTCAATAAAATGAAAGTTGGTAAGAATAATTAAAAACAATCAGCCGCAACGGCTTTGATCATCTTCTGTGGTATTGCAATAAATAATTACTTGCCTTTTTTAAAGGTATGCTATATATTAAAAAAGGGCACCACGTGACACGCGTCTTGCCCCACAGTGTTTGAATGTCCATTAGGACACTTCGCCCGTTCTGTGGTCTAGACAGAGCGGGCTATTTTTTTACTTTTGCTTCTTCTGCCGTCTACGGTGAAGGGAGCTAAGTATGTCATAGATAAACTTGACGGTACGGAATGCCAGATCAAGAATCTCATATAAACTCAATAGCTTCGCCTCCAAATCAGTTATTCCAATCTTTCGACCGGTTTAAAAGTCTGGGGGCAATCCGCCCATGCCACGGGTGCGAGTTTAGTATAATATAAATCTGTTTGAATTACAACGAAAAATAGCTAAAAGTATGCAATATAGCTATGGAGTTTATTGATTTGTTTCCCTTGTTTTTTTGCCCAACATGCTATATATTTAAAAAAAAGGCATTGCGTGACACGCGTCTTGCCCCACTATGTTAGATTTGCGTCTTTACAGACGAAGCTCCACACTGTGGTTGAGACAGGGTGGAGCTATTTTTTTACTCGCTTTCCTTTTTGAATTCCTTTATTTCTTACTTGACGGTAAAATTAATGCGTTATATATTTAAAATAACTTTTTACGATAGGAGGCGCATTATGGCTAAGCCAAAACCTGTAAAACCATCTTATGCAGATTTTGCTACTTGGAAGCAGATTATTAAAACTGTTTTTGTAACCGTAACTCCTGAGCAGAAGAAAAAGGCAGAAGAGCGGGCAGAACGCTGCAAAAAATTATACGCTGATGATTGATTTACTCAAGGATGATATTTCAAATCTTCTCATCTTGGAAAAATTGTCTAAAAGTAATCTTAATAACAGTTTTTCAGTAGAATCCAAATATTCGGAATATAAAGATTTTCTCTATAACGATGCGTTTTTATATCAGGCGATGTTAATTTCAAAAACTTATCTGCTTATCGAGAAAGAGACAAGAAATATAGTCGCATATGTTTCTCTTGCTGCTGATACAGTTGCTTTGAAGCCTCAAGAAAAGAAGAAAACAGGTTTACAAGATATTCCATTTTTGTTTTTACCAGCATTGAAAATTACCAAATTAGCTGTGTCTAATGGATATGAACAAAAATATAATCATATAGGTTCTCTTTTAATTGAAATTGCATGTGATAAAGCTTATAGAGTAAATGAAGATTTTATGGCTTGTCGTATTGTTTCCGTTGATGCAGATATAGAGCATAATCCGAATGTTGTTGAATTTTATCAGAAAAACGGTTTTTCACCTTTGAAAAGTAATATTTATAAAAGAAAATTCCCAACACGCACAAAGATAATCGGAATGTGGAGAAATATTATATAAAAACGCGTAATCGATTAAGGCAAAAAATGGCTTGAAGTAGTGAAGCAAATCAACGCAAATTAATCTTTCCCTTGTTTTTTTGCCCAACATACTATATATTTAAAAAAAAGGCACCCGCGACAAGCGTCTTGCCCCACTATGTTAGATTTGCGTCTTTACAGACGAAGCTCCACACTGTGGTTGAGACAGGGTGGAGTTATTTTTTTACTCGCTTTCTTTCTTTTCGGCTACGCCTTCACAGTTTCGGTAAAAGCTTCAACGGGAATCTGTAATAAGGCAGAAATTTCCTCTGCGGTGTATTTCTTGTCAGCAAGAAGTTTTCGGGCGTCTTCTATTGCTTTTTTCTGCAAGCCTTCCTGCAAGCCTTCTTTTTTGCCCTGGTTGAAAGACTGAGACATGTAATGTTTAAAATCCATAAACTGTTTTCTCCATTGTGTATTGTGCTTAGCGTCTTCCACCAGTTTTGCAACTTTATCGGCAAAGGCACTGGTGCTTTCATTGCTGGTAACCAGCTTCATAAAGGCTTTCTGCTCTTCATTTAGTATTTTATCATAGTTTTCCGCAATAAAAAAGAGTTTATATGCA
Organism: uncultured Treponema sp.; assembly: GCA_946537975.1. Taxonomy (GTDB): domain Bacteria; phylum Spirochaetota; class Spirochaetia; order Treponematales; family Treponemataceae; genus Treponema_D. The sequence goes on from CAMNGG010000328.1 coordinate 3,142, forward strand.
CGGTCGTTCAGTTTTAAATCCGGTTTTTCAAGGCAGGTATTTTCGAACGTATATTTTGCAAGTCCCTTTTTAAATATATCCGGAACACAGATGAAGATGATATAACTTGTTTTAATATCTTTATAATCAGTGCCCGCATTTAAATCATCCAGATCCAGTGCACTCTGATAAAAGCGGGAGCGCTCCGGCAGTTCTCCTGTATCGGTGGACTGCATTTCCAGATTAAAGGCTTTGTCAGAGCCTACAGCATAAACATCAAGCCTGATTCCTTTCTTGTCATAATCAATTTCGACATATTCTTCCTGTGTCATTTCGATATGGTCGATTTTGATTTCAAGCAGAATCTCGAGCAGCTGTTTACATACATCCGGATTGTAGCGCATGACTTTATAAAATATAAAGTTATTGGCGATTGTTGCATTTTTCCACTCCTCTTCCGGAGTGAGTACTTTTTTCTCTTTCTCTTTCTCTTTCTCTTTCTTTTTCTTTTCACTCATAATGGCACCTATAATATATTAAGAATATAATTTCTCCCCACACATAATATAGTTTCACTTGAATCATTTTACGCAGTTTTTCACAAAAAAAAGTTTGAAAAATTTAAAAAAAATCAACTTCTTCTATAATATGGCATTTTTTGTGAAAATGAGTTATAATAAGATGTTATGCTTCGGGAGAAGGTCTTTGATTTAAAAATATCTTTTTTCTCTTTCTTCAGGTTGATTTTGATGGCGGGCATGATGGTCGCGGCTTCGGTGTTTTTTGTTTCCTGCGGCAATCTTTTTGAAAACGATGTATCGCCGGAAAATCAAAATCTGATTGGGGCGGGTGAGGCTGAGCCGGAGCCTGTTCTTATTTCGGGGCAGCTGATTTTTAATGGGGCTCTGCCACAGGAGCTTCTTTCTAATGGGGCGGCCTGCGGAGCTTCACCGGCTGATGGTGATTTTTCGGCTGGCGGTGAACGTGCCGCAATTCCGGCTTTTACCTCATCAGAAATTGACTACTTTGCTACTGCCACCTCAAACAATGGAGTAAACACAAAAACTGCCACTGGAAGCTTTGGGGCTGCCGGCTCTGCTGGTGCAAATTCTTTTACAATTCTGCTGGTTCCCGGCAGAAACTGGACAATCACCTGCGGAATCAAAGTCAAAAACTCTACGGATGCAAGTGACATAATCATGTCTGCCTCTATACCAGATGTTAATCCGCAGACAGCAGCCTCGGGAAGCGGTCTTAAGTTTTTCCCATCTCCAGTGACTTCGGATTCATCAGCAACCGGCCAGATAGATCTTTCTATGACTATAGATTCTGCCATTGCATCTGTTACGCTGGCGGCAAATAACGAATACTCTACCGGCTGGCCTTCATCATTAAACAGCGCCACAATTACTCCGGGCTCTACAACTGCTACTATTAACGCAAGCGTACCGGTGGGCACTTACGAAATCTTAATGTCTTTTTTTGATTCAAGTAATAATCTGCTTTACTCAACAGTTCAGAATTTTACTGTCTGCAAGGGGCTTACAACCCGAGCCTGGATTTCTTCCGGCGGAAACTCTCCTATAGAATCAAACGGAACCTTTAATGTTAACGCCACAAGAATCCAGAACTATGCCGCAACAAACTATTATGTAGGCGCAACCGGAGCCACAAATGCTCTGACCCCAAGCAACAGCAACAGCGGCACCCATAAAGCACCTTTTCTTACTTTTGACAAGGCACTCTCTGTTGTTCAAAGTCTTGCCGCCACTAGTACAGATGCAAGCAGGGAATATACAATTCACATTTGCGGAACGGTAAACAATAGTTCAACTACAACAGTTCCTGAAATTGCAAGCTCCCTGAACGATAAAATTGCAAAACTCACAATACAGGGCAGGGCAAATACCGCAAATCCGCCGGTGCTCCAGAATGCTAACACAACAGGCCGCGTACTCAGCATTGCAAGTACTGTTCCGGTAGAAATTGTCGGGCTTAAAATTACAGGCGGCAACGCTCACGAAACTACCGGTACTGGTGGCTACGGTGGCGGTCTTTACCTTAGCGGCAATGGCACTTCTGTTACTCTGAACAACTGTGTAATAGAACAAAACAAAGCTTATTCGCAGGGTGGGGGAATCTATGTAGCCACAGGTGCCTCACTCACCATGAATGGAAATAACAGCGCAATTCAATCTAACAGAATCAGCGGAAGCAGCTTACATGATTATCAGTATAGAAACCAGGGCGGCGGTATTTATATTGCCTCTGGTGCTTCCTTTACAATGAACGGCGGTTCTATAACTCAAAACGGTGCACACGAATCTGGAGGAGGTGTTTATTGCAGAGGCACCTTTACTATGACTAATGGTAACATTTCCTCTAATGCCATGGGCACGACAAGCACTTTTACAGAGTTACCTGCAACTTCTAGAACTGCAAACGTAGAAATCGGTTCGCCTGGAACCTTTAATTTTAACGGCGGCACAATTACATCAACTTTTACAACTGGACACACTGGGGCGGCTATTTGTTTATATGCAGATCCCTCTGACCCAGCCGGCCAGATGACCCTTAATATGACTAATGGTTCTATAACGGAAATTACATCAACGAATCCTGCTGCGTCTGCGGTTGGTGGGGATTGTGCCGGATACAACGGAATTATATATATGAACAGCGAGTCCAGCTCGGTTTCTATTGTATTTAATATGTCTGGAGGAAACATAACTGCTAACGAAATAAACTCAGCTAATGATAAGGTTTCTGCGGCAGTGTGCGTTGGACAATATTCTTCGTTTACAATGACCGGCGGAGAAATAAGCGGAAATCATGCCCAGTATGCCGGCGGCGGAGTATGCGTTGTTCCAACTACTACAACTCCATCTCCTTCCTTTACCCTCGGAAAATCCGGTTCTAGCAGCACTGTCAAAATTAGAAATAATACCTCGGGCTCTTCTAATGCGACCGACAATGTTCACTTGCAGACCGGCCAGACAATCGCCGTGGCAGGTGCCCTTTCCACAGAAAGCCAGATTGGAATTACCAGAACCTATTCATCCGCTCCATTTACAACAGGCTACGCAAGCACAAACAGCGGAACTGCACCAGCTGATATTTTTACCTCGGATCAGGACTTTGACGTTATTGCAAGTACCCAGGGCAGTACTGCGGGTGAAGTTGCCTTCCATATGGATGCTACCAGCGGTAATATTTACCTGCCGGGCGACTACAACTTTACGCTTACGGCTTCGCAAGACAGTATAAAGGTTGGCGAAGCTTCAGCAGTAAGAGTAGGACTTACAGTAACACGCAACGAGCCGGGTACGGGCAGTACGCCGACAACGCTTTATTATAATGCTGCAAACCAAAGACTTTATACGGATACAACCTTTACTACCTCGGCTGGTGGCACAAACGAAGTAAGCTGGGCTGCTACTTTGCTGTGGAATGGAACTCATACTACCCTTACGGCAGGAACAGGTGTAAATGCAAACCTCTTTACAATTCCGGCCCTTTCTTTTGAAGATAGTTATACTCTCTATGTTACGGCAACTTATATGGGCTATACCCACGATGCAAGCTTTACGATTATTTGTGAAGATGACGGAGCTGTGCCGGAAGGAATGGTTTATGTAGCAGGTACTACTTTTGACGGTTCTGCTGCGGTAACCGGCTCAAAAATATTCCTTAGCGGACGAAACATAGGACAGATACGTAATCTTATAGCCTGCGACCACGAGGTAACTCAGGGGGAATATGAAAAGTATATGAAATATTACGATTCCAGCAAAACTCCTGACGAGACTTATGGAGTGGGAAAAAATTATCCGGTTTATTATGTGGCCTGGTATGAAGCAGTAATTTACTGTAACCTCAGAAGCCTTGCAGAAGGTCTTACACCGGTTTACTATCTTGCAGACAGCACCGGAGTAGAAATTGGTGGTACAGGAAACGGAAGAAATGTTGACACTTGGCTTAATTCCCATGTTTCCGGTACTAATATAGTCAAGAATACAACTACTAACAAATATTATTACAATTCTACTATTGTTAGTAATAAATTAGACTGGATAGACGTGGGTAGCGGAGACTCTACAGGTGGTATACGCTTTGATACAGAGGCAAACGGCTGGCGCCTCCCTACAGAAATAGAATGGGAGTATCTTGCCCGAAGCGGAAACTTAACCGGAACTCAGACTACTTACAGTGGTACAGCAGAAACCGGTAACGATATAAACAAAGTTGCTTGGTATAAGACTAACAGCGGTTCTAAAGCCCATGAAGTAAAAACAGATAAAACCTCTGGCGTAGACAGTGCAAATGGACTTGGCTTATATGACATGACTGGCAATGTTTATGAGTTATGCTGGGACTGGTACGCCGCTGATAGCGCAATAAGTACAACTCCTGTAACAGGAGCAGTTTCAAGTAATGCTCGAACTTCCAAAGGTGGTTCTCATACTAGCACTAGTTCATCTTGTACATTGAATAATTTACGATCTTCTACACCAGCTTCTAACAGAAGCAGCATCGTTGGCTTCCGCGTAGTCCGTAATGCCGATTAATTGTGAGGAAAAGGTATTTATGATGTATAAAAAAATAGATTTATGTACTAAAAAATCATTTTTCTCTTTATTCTTTATGCTGATTTTCGCAGTGGTAGGCTCCCTGCACTTTACTTCCTGCTCACATTTATTTGAAGATTCAATACCTTCTTCTGAAGAAAATACAGTTACAGACCAGACTCAGGTCCCGGCAGAAGAAACTGCTTCTCCGGGCTCTCCGACTGCCGGCCCGGAAAGCACAGCTTCGGAAACAATAATTGTAAGAGGCCAGCTTTTTATAAGCGGAGCCGTGCCGGAAGAGCTTACTTCAAACTCAGTCAATTCTGCCCAGACTTCTGCCTCAGACCGTGCCGCAGTTCCATCTTATGTAGCAAGTGAAGTGGAATACTTTGCAACGGCTACAAACGGCACAACTACTGTAGGAGGCTTTTTCGGTTCTGATGCAACGGCTACCTCCTTCGAAATTCCACTGACCGCAGAAGATTCCTGGACAATCACCTGCGGCTTAAAAAAGATTTCTTCAGGCGACATACTTTTCAGTGCTTCTTCAGATGACGCTATAGTTCCAAATCAACTTGCTGAAGGAACAATCCTGCAGTTTTTCCCGACTCCGGATGTTTCCGGCGGAGACAGCAGTACCGGAGAAATAGAACTTTCTATGGAGGTAGATTCTACAATTATCAAATATAAAACTACCTGCATCAGCGATAATTCAGCTTACTGGCCTTTTTCATCACCAAATCCAATCGAGATTACGGGCTCTACTGTTACAATCCAGACAGATTCTACAAATCCAAGTATAAGAAGCGGTGCTTACGAAGTAGTTATTGATTTTTACAAAACAGGTAATGTAATTGCTTATTCAACGGTTCAGACAATCAATGTCTGCAAAAATCTTAAAACAAATAAATGGATAGCATCAGGCGGTACCGGCCCAATTGAATCAAACGGCAGCTTTAATGTAACTGCCGCAAAAATCGCTTCTTATGTAAACACTTATATTTATGTAGGTGCGATTCCAGGCTTAGGCTCCGCTTCTGATACAAATGCAGGAAATCATACCTCTCCCTTCCTTACCTTGAGCAGGGCAATTAGCTATATAGAAGATATTGCAACAGCGGAAGGAGCGGATACCAGCCTTGAATATAAAATATTAATTACAGGCGAAGTAAATAACTCTCCAGATACCACAGTACCGGAGATTGTCAGCAGTTTGAACGGCAAGGCTGGAAAAATCATCATAAAAGGTCGTTCGGGCACTTCTCCTTCTCTTACAAATCCGAATGCAAATGGACGTGTGCTAACAATAGACACTTCTGTTCCAGTTGAGATTTCTAATCTTACTATTAAAAACGGAAATGCTTCTGGTTCTGGTGATGCTGGAAAAGGTGGTGCACTTTTTGTAAACGGCACGGGTACAAGTGTTACCTTGACTAATTGTACAATACAAGACTCTTCTGCAAATACTTCTGGTGGCGGTCTTTGCGTAAGTGGTGCAGGTACAAACGTCACTTTAAATAATTGTACAATACGAGATTGTTCTGCAGTTACTTTTGGTGGCGCTCTTTATGTTGCAGATGGAATTTCTTCTTCACCTGCCCTGGTTACGCTGAATAGCTGCCTTATTGGTGGCGAACTTGAGTCCTGTGCAAATGCCACTCCTGTTGCAAATTCGGGATCAAACTCTGCAAACGGTGGTGGTGGAATCTGTATTGAATCAAACGGTAAGGCAGTTCTTAACGATACAAGAGTTATTGGCAATATTGCGCAGAATTACGGCGGCGGTATTCGCTGTGTTGCTGGTACTCTGAATATTACAAAAGGTCAGATTAATTATAATTATTCTGGTGACAGTGGTGGTGGACTTTTTATTATGGGTGGGGCTTCTATTACAATTGACAAATGTACAATAGGTAAAACCTGTACTGATACAGATACAACTGCTACTGGACTTACTGATTGCGGAAATTATTCTGCAAGCAATGGTGGCGGTGGAATAAGAATAGAAGGCGGTACTATAACAACAACAGAAGGCTATATTGTTTCAAAGAATTATAGTGCTGGAACAGGAGCTAATGGAGGCGGAATTTCTACTTCTGTTAATTTAGAACTGAGAAATACCAAAATTGCATATAATAAGACAACTGGTGATGGAGGAGGAGTCTTTATTGAAGGTGCAGCTGAAGTAACTGCAAGAGTTACAAATTCAAATTATTCAAATTATATAAATAATAATTCCGCAGAAAATGGCGGTGGTATATGTGTTAGTAATGCTGGAGCTTCTTTTAAGACGGTAGATAATCTGCATATTAATGAAAATACAGCAACGAATGGAGCAGGTATCTATTCTGTTGGTCTCTTGGAATTTCCTAAATTAAGTATTAATGGTAATAATGCTTCTTCTAACGGTGGGGGAATTTATACTACAGGAACTATGTTCTTTTATGGGAATTCACAGATTGGTAGCTCTGGTGTAAATGGTATTAATACTGCAGGTTCTGCAGGTGGTGGAATTTATAATACCGGTAATCTTTATATAGGATATAGTGCCTGGACGGATGAAGCTACAAATACAATCTCAACTACTGGAAGTCCAGGTTTATATGGAAATAAAGCTCCCCTTGGAGCCGGTATTTACAGTACGGGAACAGTATATTTTGCAAGGGGTAGTATTTTCATGCACACTGGATCAGTTATCAATTCTGGTGCCGGCCTTTATCTTGCAGGTGGTTCATTTACTATGAATGGAGCATCTATTTCAAGCAATACAGCACAACAGCGAGGGGCAGGAATTTATGTTGATGCAACGACAGAAAATGTTTCGGTTACTATAGGTGGAACTGCACAGATTAAAGAAAATAAAAGTATAGAGACTGGTGCCGCAATTTATGTTGAAAATGGTGCAACAACCTCTGCTACTATCACATTAAAAGATGGAATTAAAATACCGTATTATACACTTATTGGAACTTATGCCTCAACTTATGCCGGTAAAAATGATGTATACCTTCCAGGGGGGCTTATAACAGTTTCTGAAACTGAACCTCTTACAGATACTGCAGAGGTTAATGTAACTCCAGCATCTTACACCATAGGGCAGCCTCTTCTCACAGGAACTGGATTTGATGTTAACCATTCTAAATTCACTGTAGCATCAGATTCTGCTCACCCGAATGAAGGCTGGGCTGTCAGCACAACCGGCAAACTCTGTAAGCCTGTACTTAAGAGCAGCTCTTATTCATCTATAGCAGACTTCTCTAATGCCATTAAAAATGATGAAGATGATATCGATGTTATTATTGATTCTGATATAACGGCTGCCGATTTGGGAAATTCAGTAACTAATAATACAATCGCTTATGGAATCAGACATAATACTAATACAAATGCAAAAATTTCTCTTTACGTTGCACCTGGTGTAACTATTCCGCTTGATACTACAGCAAATGCAAGCCTTTTTGATTCTTGTACAAAGCTTGTTTATGCAGATCTGGAAGGCTGTACAACTTCTTCTGTATCAGATATGAGCCAATGGTTTATGGGCTGTACAAAACTTAGAGAATTAAATCTTTCAGGCTGGAATACATCATCTGTAAACAGTATGACATCTATGTTTGATGGTTGTGCAGGACTTGAAAAGATTTATGTTTCCACTTTTGTAACAGCGATGGCTTCTTCATCTAGCAATATGTTCTATGGCTGTACAAGTATTATTGGAGGTCTGGGAACAACCTTTGATTCAGGAAAAACTAACAGAGATTATGCGCATCTGGATGGTGGCGATACAAATCCGGGTTACTTCTCTAGCTTCCAGATTGGAAGTAAGGCTATGGGCTCTACCTTAGAGCTGGGAGATATCATCTTTAGCGATGGAAGTGCCGAGCCCTACAGTGAAAGTCTTGTTCTTACTCCAAGACAGTATCTGAGTGCAGTTGCCGTTATTTATGATGCGGAAAACCGTTTAGGAGTCGGCCTGCAGGAAGCAAGTAAAGTATGGGCTATACAAGGTGTTCTTGGATATGATCCTAATTCGCTGGTTTCTATTGATGCAGATAATGGACTTGCAAATATGGCAGAAATAGAAGCCCTTGAAGACTGGTCTGAAACTAATTATCCGGCCTTCTGGTATGCGGCTCATTATGGGGAATCTGTTCCGGTTGCGGGTAGTACGACGGGCTGGTATTTCCCTGCTAAGAATGAACTCAAAGTAGTTTTCGACAACTTTACCGCAGTAAGTAATTCTATTGAAAAAATAACAGGTGCCCCACTTCTTTATAAAGATTCTAGTCATTACTATTGGACATCATCCGGTTATACTAATGGACAAAATTCAGCGAATGCAAGTAATGCATATTATTTGAAATCAGGTGAAATTGATTGTTACGGTGACCCAAGGTATAAGAGAATGGCTCACACAGTCCGCTGCATCCGTGTGTTCTAGTTATTATACATAGTATTTTGCGAATTCTGCAAAGCGGGGCAGTACTAATTCTACATAGCCGTGCTGTGGAGATTCTATGATGCCTCTGTCTAAAAGCCGCTGACGGTATTTAGAAAAGGTTGAACTTGTCATATTCAGCTTTTTGCAGATTTCGTTTACCGGGGTTTTTGAATCTGTAATTGCAATAATTACGTTTTTATCCTGCTCGGAAAGTCCCTGCCAGATTTTTCGGTAAACAAAATCATCAAGTAAGTCATCGAATTTAAGAAGAATCTTTTCCAGAGAAAGAGAATCTTTGTAATCAAAATAAAGAAGCCCCAGGGCCTGGAATGCAAAGGCATAGCCTTTTGTTATCTTTGCCAGTTTCTTTGCCATGTCTATGTCAGTTTTAAAAACGTTCTGGTAAACCTTTGTTATCTGAGCAAGACTTAATGGCTCCAGTTTAATTTTTGGAGTTCTCAGAAGGAAGGTGAGGGCCGGATCATTTTGAATTGAATATATGTTTTCGTAAAGGCCTGTCATGAGAAGAAAAACAGAGAAATCTTTTCGCAGGAGAATCTGGAATTCGCTTGCAAAATGTCTCATGTTTTCACCATTCATAACTTCATCAATAGTTATTAATACTTTTTTGTTTTTCTTATTTAGATTTTCAAGAAGCTCATAAATAATACTTACACTATCCCGGTTTTGTGTTTCTCCATTTATTCCGATGCCAAAACCTGCTGCAGAAAAATTAAAGCCCTTTTTGAAAATGTCTGTGAGTTTTTTGCAGGAATCTAAAAGCTTCATGGCAAAATCTGAAAGTAAGTCTTGTGTAGAGTTCAGATCTATAACAAGCCAGTCTTTTTCCTTCATGAGTTCTTTTTCTATTGTAGTCATTAATACAGTTTTTCCGCTGCCTCGAATTCCTTCTATCAGGTAAGCATGACTCACTGGATTTGCGGCAGAAAAGTTATTTAATATTTCTTCTAAATATTCATGACGCGAAATAAATTCATTTGGTGACATACCAAAGGATAAGGTAAAAGGATTGTTATTTGCCATATTATCAGCCTCCTTCATAATTCGAGAATACTTTCATAGTTCTTCATAATTGGTATAAACTTTCATAAATCTTCATAATTAGTATATTCTTTCATAATTCTTCATAAATTGCAAGAGAATTAAATTCCCTGCCAACAATTACAAAACCAAAGCTGGATTTTTCAATAAATCTGCTGCTATATTCTGATAAACTTTCGTGTCTTCAACCTGAGAAATAGACATAGTTCTTGATCCTCCGTCTTTTGAAGAACCACCGCAGTGGAAAATTTTTTCAGTTTTAGTTCCGTAATCAACGAAAATATATCTGTCGTGATAAATGCTTTGTTCGGTAAAAGCGTAGGGTAAATATCTTTTTCCACCCCAGTTTTGAGAATCTTGATTTCTTAAGTCAGAACTTGAGGTGCAAAAATTGCACCTCAAGTTTATTGTATCAAGTTCTTCTTGAGTTAATTGAAAACGAAAATCTTCATCAAATCGTTTAATGTTATTTTTAACCTGTCGATTAAACATTTTGGTCTCATATCCATAAATTTCTGCAAGATCAAAATCCAACATAACCTGAAGGCCGCGTGAATGACAAAATTCACAAAAGATGTTAAAATCGAAATATGAACTTAAACGATTTCCGCGCAAAGGCATACGGTGCCGGGAAAAATCCGGAGAAAAAAAACAGCACCGTTTCCTCTGCTGATGATATAAAAGCAAAAGATAAAACTGAAAATAAGCCTTCTTCCTCGCAGGAGCTGGAAAACTCTGTTTCCTTTTTGAAGACCGGCGGTCTCTTAAAGGTTCCGGTTGAAGAAGCAGCTCCGGACGGCAGCGATTCTGTTTACCGCCGGGTTGCCAAGTTTCTTCTTTTAATTGGCGAAGATGAAGCCGCAAAAATCCTGCCTCATCTTAGCGAAACTCAAATCGAAAAAATAATTCCGGAAATTGCTTCTATCCGAACTGTGAGCAAGGAAGAAGCGGCTGTAATTCTTGAGGAATTCAACGGGCTTTTGAACAAGGCCCGCGAGCAGGGGGGTGTGGAAACTGCCCGCGAAATGCTGGAAAAGGCCTACGGAAAAAAACGTGCCGACGAGCTTCTTAAAAAGGCTATGCCTCTGGAAGGCAAGGTTCCTTTCAACTATCTTAAAGATGCAGATAACGAGCGTGTGTATCTTCTTATAAAAGATGAAAACCCTGGCGTTCAGTCTATGGTGCTTTCTCACCTTGAGCCTAAGAAGGCCGCAAAAATCATAAATCTGATGACTGACGAAGAAAAGAAAGAAGTTGTAATGCGTCTTGCAAAGATGGAGCCGGTCAGCCCGGATGTGCTGCGCCGTGTAGATCAGGCTATGCACGAAAAATCTCTGAACCAGACGGTTGAAAAGGCAGAAAATATTGACGGACGTAACGCTCTTGCCCAGATTCTCAAGAAGATGGATGTGGGCGCCGAAAACGATATTCTTTCATATCTTAGCGAAGACGATCCGGACCTTGGTCAGGACCTGCGCAGCCGCCTCTTTACTATGGACGATGTTGTAAAGTCCGACGACCGCTTTGTTCAGGAAAAGCTGCGTGAAATGTCTGAAGTTGATATTGCCTACCTGGTTGCCGGCAAGCCGGACGACTTCCGCGAAAAAATCTTAAGCAATATTTCTGCGGGCCGCCGTGCAGAGGTTCGCGCCCAGGAAGATATCTTAAAACCTATGCGCCGCTCGGACTGCGAGCGCATAACGTCGGAGTTTTTCAGCAAGCTTCGCCGTGCATTCGAAGAGGGACACTTAATCATACAAGACAGGAACGACGACGTATTCGTTTGATGGTGGTTTCGATACGCCCGCATCCGCGGGCACTCAACCACCGGAGACGACGCCTGCATCCGCGGGCACTCAACCACCGGTGGTTGAGTAGGTGCAAAGCACCGTATCGAAACCACATGTTAAGAGGACTAAAATGTTTAATTTTACAGACTCAACAAATATCGGAAAGTCCTACAAGGACTTTGTTCTAATTTCAATAGACGACCTTCCAGACTACAAGGCTACCGGAGTATATCTCCGCCACAAGATTACAGGTCTTGAAGTTTATCACATCATAAAAGATGACAAGGAAAATCTTTTCGCCTATGCCTTCCGCACTCTGGACAAAAGCTCGCGGGGCGTTGCGCATATTATGGAGCACTCAGTTCTCTGCGGCAGTGAAAAGTATCCGCTGAAAGAGCCTTTTATTACACTGGCTTCTACAAGTCTTAACACCTTTTTGAATGCCCTTACTTATCCGGATAAAACGGTTTACCCTGGCGCTTCTGTTGTCCGTGCAGACTACTTTAATATGATGGATGTTTACGGAGACGCTGTTTTCTTTCCAAAGCTGGACCACAGCACCTTTATTCAGGAAGGTCACAGACTGGAGATGGACGAAAAAGGGCAGCTCAGCATACAGGGCGTTGTCTACAACGAAATGAAAGGCAACTATTCATCCTTTCAGCCGGTTGCCTTCGGCGACCTTATAAGTGCCATGTTCCCGGATTCTTACCCGGCCTTTGAATCGGGTGGAGATCCGCTTCATATTCCTGAGCTAACCTATCAGGAGTTCCTGGACTTTCATCAGAAGTTTTATAGTCCCGATAACTGCCTTCTCTTTTTGTATGGTGATATTCCAACAGGCCAGCAGCTGGATTTTATTGATGAGCGCTTTATCAGCCGGCTTATCAAAAAATATGACTGCCGCGAGGGTGGGGCAATCTGCAATATTGATATCAGCTCAAAGACTCCTGTAATAAAGAGCGAGATTAGAAATCTGATGCAGTTGAACTTTGTGCAGGAAACTACTTCGCACATAAGCTATGCACCGCATACTGGCTCAACAGGAAGCTTTGTTACTTTAAACTGGTATTCCGGCAAAGCAAACATGGAAAAGTATTTTCTGAGTGAAGCGCTTTGCGGTAACGATTCGTCTCCTTTTGCCCGTGCCCTTAAGGATTCAAAGCTTGGTGATGATGTTCTCTTCCAGAGCTTCGGCCAGTTCCATGAGGAGTTTTATTCTGCCGGTCTTTGGGGTGTAAAAAAGGGTAATGAAGAAAAGGTCTTTAAGCTTGTAGAAAAAACTCTTAATGATATTTATGAAAATGGTATTTCGCAGCAGGATATTGATTCTGCCGTTATGGGAATTGATTTTGCCCTGCGGGAAGTAAACCGTTACTGGGGACCTTTTTCAATTCAGATTATGGAAAAGGCTCTTAAGGGCTGGTGTAACGGAGATACCTGTTCGTCTCAACTAACTCCTATTACCTCTTTTGAGAAGGTAAAGGCCGCACTTCGTTCTGATCCGGATTATACAAAAAAGCTGATTAAAAAATATTTCCTCGATCCAGAGGCTGTTAAAGTTCGCTTTGTTTCTGAACCTTCTGAAAAATATTTTGAAGAGCGTGAAAAGGCAGAAGCGGCTCTTATTACAAAGCTTGAAAAAGGTCTGGACCGTGAGCAGCTGAAAAAAGATCTGGACGAGCTTCACTCTTACCAGCAGCATATTGAAACCGCAGAAGAAACTGCCTGCATTCCGACAACAAAGCTCAGCGAACTGGATGGACGCATAGATATTCCATTTACTTCGCTGGAGTTTGTTAAAGGTGCTGACGCTTCTGATATTCCTCTTTTTGTAAGCAAGGAAGAAACAAATGGAATTTTCTATATTGATGTTCTTTTTCCTTTCGACAGACTGCCCGCTCAATATGTTCAGCATATTCCTTTTCTTTCTGATGTTATTACAAATCTGGGCTGGAACGGCAAAGGCTGGGACCGCTGTACGGCTGAATCTTCCTGTATAATGGGAGATATCTGGGGTAAAACTGTTTGTGGTTCAATTCCACAGGTTCCGGACTGTCTTGCCGAAGAAGAAAAGTACAAGGCCTATAATTTCTGTGGCCGTAACTGGATTGGAATAATCTGTAAGGCCTTAACTGAGCGTGCAGAAGAAGCCCTGGATATGCTTGCAGAAATCATTACTACTATGGACTTTACAGACCATAAGCACCTGGAAACTCTGATTGGCGAGCTGAAGGCAGAAAAGAAAAACGGGCTTATTTCTAACGGCCGCGAGTATGCACAAAAGCGTGCCCGTGCTGCCTGGAGTGCCAGCCTTGCCCTTCAGGAAATTATGTGGGGTGTAAGTCAGCTGCATACTGTTGCGGGTTACAAAAAACAGAAATCAAAAGAGCTTCTTAAAACTTTCGCCTGGATGTACAGGGAATGCGTAAAGGCCGGAGGAATAATTCATATTACGGCAGATGAAGAATCTCTTAAAAAGCTTCGTCCACTTCTTGAAGCTTTTGCTAAAAAGGCAGGGCTTACAAAGCTGCTTCCCGCTCATTCGTACACACTCGAAGAACTTAAGCCGTATGTCTGCCAGTATGAGGCGGCGGCTTCGTCTGAAACGCAGCGTCTCGAGGTTTCCGGTCAGACAGCGTATGCGGCCGCAATTATTCCAGCTTCTGAATATCTGACAAAAGAAGGTGCCGCTGATATTCTTTTTGCTAACTGGCTTTCTAATCATACTCTCTGGGATAAAATAAGAACAAGTGGTGGTGCCTATGGCGCTGCCTGCTGGGTAGATAATGTTGAAAAGCAGGCAATAATGACAACTTACCGCGACCCGACTCCGGAAAAATCAATAGAGGTTTATCTGCAGTCGCTTAAGGAGCTTTGTTCCACTCCGATTCCAAAGGAGGAGGTTGAAAAAACAATTGTTTCAACTTATGGTTCTGCCATTATTCCGGCCTGTCCTAAAGACAGGGGTGCTCACAGCTTTGAAGGTATGCTTTATGCAAATCCTCAGAGCTTCAGGCAGAAGAGGGTAGATGCCATTCTTGCCCTTACCGAAGAAGATGTTGAAAAAGCTTCTGAAAGATTTTATGAGGCTTCTGAAAAGAAATGCTCTAAGGCGGTTTTCTCTAATAAACAGGGAAAGACTGAAAAATCAGAAAAAATCGCTGGAAATATTATAAAAATTCCTATATAATGAGTTATCTAAAACTCCATAATGAATAAGGAGATTGTGATTATGGATAAAAAAACAAAGCAGTGCATAAAAATGCTTAGAGACCTTGTTTCTGACGTTCAGGGCGCACCTTTCCCGGGTGGAGAACTTAAGAATGAACTGTACGAAATCTGGTATGAACACGCACAGCGCGCTGCAGTAGAGTGCTTTGAGTATCTGAACGACAATTTCCCTGAAGAACAGAAGGAACTTGATAAGACAATCGATAAGCTCTTTAAGTAAGATTTATTAAAATAAGTATTTACCTTTTATAGAAAAAGCCGTTCTGAAGGCTGCCTTTTGTGCACCTTACAAGCGGCTTTTTTGTTTTAAAAACTGTCATTATCGGACATTCTAAAAATGTCATTATCGGGCTTGAACCGATAATCTTTATTAAGTTTTTTCACCAGATTCCGACAATATAAGTATAAACATGTCATTATAGGTTTTGATAGCATGAAGTCGAATACAAAGATATCTAATGATTATAAATTCGGATTTACCGGCTCTAAAAAGAAGGTCGGCATTAACAACTGGCGTTTTGTCTTTAACGGAGTTAATACTTCTACAGGCGCAGAACAGATGTTCTACATTGAGTTTGAAATGCTTAATCCCTGGACTTCCGGCGATGCTGTTCAGCTTGGCTTTAAGCCTCGTGTAAAGATTTCTGCCGAAGACCTGCAGTATGCTCTTGCCGGCACTGATTCTGCAAAAAATCTTTCTACGGAGGCAATCGTTCAGCCTTCTTACTGTGCGGTTCGTGTTGGAACCTTTGGCGTAGAAGGCAAGCAGCTTTGTTCCTATTATCCGGTAAAGCAGGTCCAGTTCAGCAATAAGCCTTTTGAAATCATTGTTGACAATAAATATTTTAATGATGAAAAAATCGGCGGTTTTATTAATGTTCCCGAAGAAGAAAAGGCCGCACATCCGGAGCTTTTGTGCGATGCCGGTTATGCTAAATGGGATATAAGCTATTCAATTCAGAAGGATTATAAAAACGGTTATAAATCTGATTTTATAAGATGGTTCCCTTTTGGTTTGCAGACTACTTTCTCTGGTACTATTCATTTTGATGGAACTGAATATGCGGTTGACCCTAAACGCTGCTGCGGATATTCTGAGCGCTTCTGGGGTAAGGGAGTGCCGGAGCCATTCTTCCATGTTTCTGCGGCAAATCTTACAAGTGTTATTTCGGGTAAAACTCTCTTTGAATCTTCTTTTGCGGTAGCCGGTATTTTTGATGAACGCGTCAGCTTTATAGGAAAGTTTGAAGATATTGATATTGAACTTTGTGCTGATGGTTCAAAGCGCCAGTTCTCAGTTGTCTGGGATTGCTCTCAGATGCCGGAAAATGAAAATCCGGAAGAAAATCTGCTGCACTGGTCTACCAGCCTTAACAGTAAAGAATGGGTAATTGATATTGATGTCTTCTGTAAAATCCGCGAGCTCAATAACCGAACCATTGAATTGCCGGAAGGTCAGAGAAAGGTTCTGAACCTTATTGAAGGTGGTACAGGAACCGGCGAAATTAAGCTTTACAAGCATATTGGAAATACTCTTGAACAGATTGAACACGCAACCCTGGTTAAGGTCTTCTGCGAGTTCGGCCACATAGAAGAAGGCGAGTTCTAATTTAAAACTTGCCGAATCATCACTTTCATTATTATTTTATAAATGAAGGTGATGATTATGAATTACGAAAATTTTACAATCAAAACTCAGGAGGCTCTTCAGGAAGCCTCTTCAATCGCTAACAAAAACGATAACTCAGAAATAGGAAGTGAACACGTTCTCCAGGCTCTGCTCGAGCAGCAGGATGGCCTTATTGCGCCTGTCGTTGAACGGGTTGGTATTCCTGCTATAGAACTTACAAAAAAAGTACGCGAGCTTGTGGCTTCTAACCCTAAGGTTTCGGGTGCGGCTCAGGTTTATTTTTCTCCTTCAATGCAGAAGATTCTTGCCAAGGCAGAAAACGAAATGAATGC
>CAMNGG010000329.1 GCA_946537975.1 uncultured Treponema sp.
TCGACCCCTTAGGGAGCGGCCTGCAACGCAGGCAAAAACAGTCCAGTGGACTGTTTTTAGCGAGTCTCGGCGAAGGCTATGCCTGAGCCGCCGCTCCAGCCCCGGTAGTTTCGACAAGCTCAACCACCGGGTTTACCGCTACCCCTTCTCCTAGGGGGACGCAGCAAGCTGCTTACCCCCTAAAACCCCGATAATTCCCCGCGAGTTTCCGAAGGAAACTCGGTAGTGAGCGCGAGCGAACGTACAACGCCCCAAACTGATGCGTGGGAGGAATTAAGAGTTCCTCAGCAGATTCAAGTCTATAAATGGCCAATTTTTGCCTACAAAAACTGCTTTCTCCACTTTTTTGTAGGTACTTTGCATGTCTATAATTTCATGTTCTACCTACAAAAGCTCATATAATGGTAGTTTTGTAGGTATGTTTTCATTCTTCTGAACATTTTTCCAACTTTATTCCATGAAATCTCACGAGTATGTGCCTACAAAATTGGCTAAAACAGTGTTTTTGTAGGTAAATCTCAAAGTATTTTAAAACAAAAATACCTACAAAACTGCTCGTTTATTCAATTTTGTAGGTACTTTTCGCAAAAACAAATTATTTTAGGATTCAGAAACTCACTCTGAAGGCTCATCGCCCTCGTTTTCATCAGCTGCATCCAGCTCGTTTTCTGTTACTTCCTCTTTCTCAGCCTCATTTTCACTTTCTGTGTTTTCTTCTTCCACCGGTGCGGGATTTTCCAGTCTCACAAAAATGTTTTTTGCGGTAAGGCTTACATTGTAAAAAATCAAAGCTGGTAAAATCAAAATTCCCACATAAAAAATATACCTTGTAAAATATAGCGTTACAATTTCCACAAGTACAATGACCATGGTTTTGAAGCTTGTTTTTATATTCATAATATAAAGCGCTACAGAATTTCTTAGCGTATTCAAAAAGGTGTTTGAATAACGGGCAACAAGCGGATATGCATATAGATTTAAGATCAAAGCCGCAAAAATATAAATCACAAAAACAGCAGTTAAAATCAGATTGAATGCATCTTCACTGAGACGAGTAAAAATAAAATATCCGATTCCACCGCAAACCCCGGTAAAAAGAAAAAGCAAAAGCCCCTGTAAAAAATCCTGCTTAAAAGCTTTGAAAAATCTGCCTGCAATTCCTCGTATGCTCTGAACTTCCTCATCTTCATCTGCAAGGCGCAGGGACACAGCATAAGCTGCACAGGTTGCGCCGCCAATTGTAATTACCGGAAGGCAGCAAATCAGCCACAAACAATTCAAAAAAAATAATTGAAAAAGTTTTTTTATTGAATCCATATTTGCCCTTATTAACTAACGTTAGTTTGTTTTATTTTCTACCCACAGCTTCTGCAATTTTCTTGCAACCGTAGTTGTATTCACCTTTGCGGCCGGGCAATTTGATAACACGATAATTGAAAGCTTATCATCAAAATAATAGCCGTCGTAAGAATTAAAAACATTTGTTACTCCGGTGTGAAAAATTGCTCCCTCGTGACAGTAAACCCCATAGCCATAAGATTCAGAATCAATCATTTTGCGGAAGGCCTTTTTCTTAACAACTTTGCCACCAGTAAAATAAACATTCCACTTAAAAAGGTCGGTTACACTGGAATTAACATCACCGCAGCCCAATGCTAGCGAGGCCGGAATACTGTAATAGCGCCCCTTGTAATCGTAGCCGCGGGTATCGGTTTTCTGGAAGTCAAGATTTGTGCGACTCATTCCGCAGCGGTCAAAAATATTTTTCTGCATATATTCTGCAAAAGAAAGACCACTTACCTGCTCAATAATTTTTGCAAGCAGATAGTAATTTGTATTGCAGTAAAAATATGTTGAATCAGGTTCTGCCAGGAGAGGTGCTTCGTTCAGATATTCAAGTACAAGATTTTCATCGACAGGCTCGCAGGCCATTTGTTTTACTTCGATTCTGCGATAAATGTTTTTAGGAAAAAAATCATCTGCGGCATTGATGTGATCGGTCAAACCGGACCGCATATTCAAAAGCATTTCAACGGTAATTTTATCGCCGGCTTCAAAATCCGGGAAGAACTTTGTAAGCTTGTCAGGCGTCGCTAACTTCCCCGCCTGCACCAGCTGCATAACCGCAGCGGCCGTCATCTGCTTACTTATAGACCCGGCCTCAAAAGTAGTGTTAATTCCTATCGGAACCTGGCCGGGGGCCTCCGCCTTTTCATCGCAAAGGCCGTAGCCCTTAGCAAAAACAATCGTCTTTCCACGGCCTACCAGCACCGCGCCCCTAAAGCCCGTCTCACACAAGTAAGCATCGGCGCGCCCCGCAAAATCCCGATATTTCTTATCGATAATTACTTCGTCTTTCCAAGTCCGATTTTTTACACTGGAGCACGAAGTTAAGTTTAAAATAAAAAAAGAGGCTATAAAGAAAAAAAAGTGAAACGCTTTTTTCATTATAAACCTCCTTTTCAACACACACACACACGGTGGTTGAGTGATGCGTAGCATCGTATCGAAACCACATGCAACCGAGAAGTAACCGGTGGTTTCGATACGCCCTGCGGGTTACTCAACCACCGTAATTGCCGCCCCGTACCCCGTCATTGCGAGCCGCAGGCGACGCATCTACCAGCCCGTCATTGCGAGCGAAGCGAAGCATTCCACTGTAATAAGAACTACACGTTCTTATTAATCATCTTCTCTTCGTACTTGCCTGTTTCCAGGTCAATGAAGCGTACGAACAACGACACCTTATTATCCTCGTTCAAAGAGCTCCAGATCTCGTTTGCGAACTCTTCGATTCCGCCTTCAATCTTAAGCTTTACAGGCTCGCCTTCAAAGCTTGGAAGAGGATTTCCATCACCCATATAAGTGTGAATGTAGTGCCCTTCGCCGGCAACAGGATTATCATAAGTGTATGTAAAACGAAGTGTATTGTCGCCGTTACCGCAGTCGCTCTTCAAAATAGAAAGTGAATAAGCATAGCCGCCATCAACTCCACCTTCAAGGTCGAGCAGAGAAGAAATACGTGGAGTGTAGTTTGGAGCATCGTGCTCGTACTTGCGGCTGCGCAGAGACTGCTCAAAAGTAAGTCCCTTCTTCAAGCCATCAAAAATTGTATCTGTCTGATCGCCGTTTGTTACGATTGTCTTTTTTCCAAGCTCGCGGACTGCGGCGTAAATAATAAGACTTGGATCGCCCGCAATCAAAGACTCATCAAAGGCCCTTGTGCGAACAACCTCGCTGCCGCCTTCATTTTCAGCAACAAAGATACGGTTGCGGCTTCCTGTGCTGCGCCCCATTGTCCAGTAAGCAGAAACTGCATATTTTCCATCAGCTGATTTTCCTGCGATAATACCGCGTCCAGGATATGTTGTAGATGAAAGTTCGTCTTTAATTAATTTCATAATTCGTCCTCTTTGTAGCGGGTGGTTTCGATACGGCTTCGCCTACTCAACCACCACGTGTCTTTCCGGTGGTTGAGTGATGCGCAGCATCGTATCGAAACCACCGACGTTCTTTTTTTACTCTCCGATTTCAGAGTGCTGTTTCTCTAAATATTCCATCACAGCATCAACAGTCTTCTGTTTTGGGTCTGCCTCATCTGCCGGCAGGCTCTCCAGTACCTTATTTCTGAATTCCTTACAATCAATTACAGGGCTTGCAGTAAAGGTACACTTTCCAGGCTCAAGAATATCAGCAAGCATATCATCCGGATTTTCAGGATTAATGCGCAGACAGTTTCCGTTGATTGAAACCAGAATCATCTTATCAAAAAGTCTTAAATAAGAATCAATCTCGCGAAGGCCGCGCTTTGTTTCAGGCTTTCCGGGGCGATAACGTGTTCCACTTGGGAAAACAAGAATCATCTGACCACGTTTTTTACAGCCATCCATAGCACGCATTGCCGCAAAGTTGATTTTTCTTGCACGCTGCTCCTCTGCAATCTTTTCTTCTTCAGAAATTTCTTTTCCTTCAACTGCGTTCAAAGAACGGGTAGGATAAATTACAACACGGGTAAAGCCTTCTGTAAAGGCTCTAACTCCAGGATTTGCTTCATTAAGCTTCATTCCCGCAACTGCAACAATTCTCTGAGACATATCCTTTGCCCATTCTTCTCCCTGCTTTTCGAGAAGATAAAGGATTCCTGGCAAATCAAGATTTGTGTAATGCTCCATCAGAATAAGGCCGGTTTTACCTTCTTTTGTAACAGCTTCATAAAAGGCCTTAAAGTTTTCGATGTTGCCTAATCCAGATTCAGAAGTAAAGGCATCATCAAGAAGCTTCCACATGTAAGGTCTCAGCTGCATGTTTGCTTCTTCATAAACTTTTGTTTCATCAATTTTAGCAGCGGCATGTGACATTTTAAGCATCTCTGCAAACACGCTGCCAAATTTGTCCTTCAACATAATTCCCATAAATAATGTTCCCCATTTTCTGTCATTATCGTAACTGACGCGATAATCAATAAATAGTTGAATTCCATTATAGATTATTTACGACTTAGATACAATAATAATGCCTATGATGAAGAATATGAAAAAGAACCTTATCTTGTTTACAGCCTCAATCCTTCTGTTTTCTCTTTTGTCCAGCTGCACAGAAAAAGCAACTCCAAAACTAATAGAAAACAGCGATGGTTCAGTAACAATCACCCGTATTGATGAAGATGGAAAAGCCATTAAGTTCAATAAAAAATTTGACGGTTATAAAAATGTAACAGAAATCAATCTTGCGCAATGCAGCAAAAGCAATCCTGTTACCATAGACCTTTCTGCCTTTGAAGGAAAAGATTTAGAGCTCCGCCTTTCCTGCGACCTGCTTATAAAAGACGAAAGCGGCAGGGAAAATAAGCTTATCTGGCTAATCAATGAAATTGAAGAAGATTTTCCAAAGCTTTATGACCGCAAGGTTGAAAGCGGAAAATGGATTAGTATTAATAAAGCCCTTACTGTTCATCTTGCAGGAAAAAGGCAGCTTTACATTTCCGGAACTGGTCTGAATAAAGATACTGCAAAAATCTACATAAAAAACTTTACACTGAAACTAAGTGGAGAAGGCCTGACAAAAGATGCGCCGCCACCTGTAAACTGGCTTGAAGCAAAAAGCCTCCATGAAAGTCTTTCAGATTATTTTGACTATTTCGGTTTCTGTGTTTCATACAACAACAGCTTCCGGGAACCTCTTTTACAAAAAGGCCTTCCTTATCAGGCTTCGTGTGTAACGATGGAAAATGAGTTTAAGCCTGATTTTATTCTGGGCGGAAGCAGACCTTCTAAGCTGACAGAGTTTAAGGGAGAAGACGGAAAACTCTATGCAGTTCCAGCGGAGCTTCCAAGCTTTAAGCAGATGGACAGCATTCTTTCCGACATGCAGAAGCTGGGTCTCAAACTCAGAGGCCACACCCTTGTATGGCACAGTCAAACCCCGGCCTGGTTCTTCCAGAAGAATTATGGAAAAGATGGAGAAAATCAGCTTGTAAATTCTAATGAAATGAATGCCCGTATGGAATGGTATATCAAAACTGTACTGGAGCACACGGCCCGCTGGGAAAAGGAAAACAACGGTGGCAAACATATGATTATTGCCTGGGACGTTGTAAATGAAGCCGCTTCCGACAATGCCTCTGATTTTAGATATCTTCGTGATGAAAGCTCGAGCAAATGGTTTGCAATTTATAAAGATGAAAGCTTTATTGTAAATGCCTTCCGCTACGCTAATAAATATGCTCCAAAGGATGTAAAGCTTGTTTACAATGATTATGGCTGCGCTTCAATTAATAAAAACAAAGCAATCTGTAAAATCATAGATGCAATACAAGCCTGCCCTGATGCACGCATTGATGCAGCCGGAATGCAAACCCACATAGGCATAAATGATTCAGCTGAAAACTTTGAAAAAGCAGTAAAAAACTTTCTTGCAAAAGATATCAATGTTCAGATTACAGAAATGGATGTCGCAAATGGTGCTTCAGGCTACAATGCAATGAAGCTCAAGGAATGTTATAAAAACTATTTTACTATGTTTCTGAGAAACCGCAAAGAGCAGGACAAAAAAGGAATCGAAGGTATCACCCTGTGGGGCGTTCGCGATGAATGGACCTGGCTCAACGGAATGCATAAGGGCCATACACAATATCCTCTGCTTTTCAGAGGCAGTAATTTTGAATGCAAGCCTGCTTTCTACGGAGTTCTCGAAGCCGTCTCAGATTCAAAGGCCTCCGATGCAAAATAATCTAAAGTAAAACCCTTTTTCTGCCGATAAAATAATGAGGTATTATATATGAAAAAGGGTTCTTCAATTTTTTACATTTCTCTTGCTCTTCTCTCAATCGCTTTCTTATCTTGTAAAATTAAAATGGAAGAAGAAGAGCTTTATGATAAACCAGGTGTAAATGTAACTTCTAATCAGCTTACCATAATCATTCCTCATGTAAGCAATGATATAAAATACGTAAACATTTACCGCCGCGATAAAAAGCAGGATGAAATTGTAAATATCGGTATTGTTTATAATCCTCAGGCTCTCCAGGAAAAAAATTACATTTATATTGATTCCTTAATTACAAAAAGACATTCTTATGATTATAGGGTTCGTTATAATATTGGCGGTTCCTACCATTATTCTGAATGGTCAGACTCAGTTTATATAGAAAATGATTACTCCATAGGTTATGACGAATCCAAAAGTCTTACCTACCGCGCAAACGGAGCCAGCATTACTTATGAACCAACTGATTATACCTTAAACTTCGACGGCACTATTCTGCCTCCAGAAATTCCAAACTTTGCTTCTAACTATAAACCAATGCTGATTATTCAGAGTGATAAATACACCCAGGCCTTTGATATTCCCGCAAGCTGTATGGACTCAACTTCAAATAACCGCAAAATTGCCTTAAGAAGCCTGCTTCCTACAAACTTCCTTGATACAAATATCAAAATTCAAGGAATTGTAGCTCAAAAAACTGAATATGACGACCCGAATAAACCGGAAGCTGAACGTCAGTTAAAAACTATAATCTGGACTGCGCCAACTACCCTGGAGCTTTTTGGTGTCGGAAGCGCAAAAACAATCAACATTCCATCGCAGACTGGAACAGCCGGCTTAGACTACGGCCGAAAAGCACAGTAACCTCTGCCAGCCCGACAGAAAAACTGGCAGAATGACAAGCTTCAGAATGACAATTGAACAAAAATTGTAAAAATGGTATTTTTAGACCAGTATGAATATTCTGGTCGCATTGTGTGCAGTAGGTGCCGAGCGAATTCTCGGCAACGAAATCAAACATTTAGGTTATAAACTCAAAGGCAACGCACCCGGACGCGTAAGCTTTCTTGGTGATGACGACGCTCTTTTTAAAACAAATCTCTGTCTGCGCACTGCTGACCGCATTTACCTTCAGCTTGCGGAATACGATGCTTTTAATTTTGATGAACTTTATGACGGAACCTACAATATCGACTGGCAGGATTACCTGAATAAGGATTCCCGCATTGTAGTTGATAAGGTCCGCACCTACAAAAGCAAGCTAAATTCTGAACACTCTATTCAGGGAATCGTTCATAAGGCAATTTACTCTAAGCTCGGAGATGTCTGGAAAATGTCATCTATGCCGGAATCCGGTGAGCAGAGCGATATTCGCGTTTATGTTGATGAAAACAAGGTTTTGATTCTCCTCGATCTTTCCGGTCTTCCACTTCACAAACGCGGCTACCGTGTAGATGGCGGTATTGCTCCACTCCGCGAAACTCTTGCGGCAACACTCTTGCAGGAAATGATGTGGCGGCGAAAGACTCCGCTTCACGACCCTTTCTGCGGCTCGGGAACCATTGCAATTGAGGCAACTCTTTACGCCTTCAATGTTGCCCCGGGATTCGGCCGCCGCTTTGCTTTGGAAAATCTGCCGATTTTTAATGCGGAACGCGCAAAGGAAATAAAAGCCGAAGAGGCTGCCAAAATCCGTACAGATGTAGAAGTTCGTATTACCGGTTCTGATATCGAT
>CAMNGG010000330.1 GCA_946537975.1 uncultured Treponema sp.
CTCATCAACGGATGCGGTAGTAACAGGCTCAGCTGCTTCAGAAATATCAGTTTGAGTTTCAGCTTCGGAGGCCGTATAAAGAGCCCAGGCGCAGGTTAGCAGAATCAGAAATAAAATAAGAATTATGAAAAAAAATCTGTATTTATTATTTTTCTGTCCGCTTTTTTTGTTTCCACCCATAATCAGACATGTTATAATATCTGTATAAAAAAGGGAATAGAAGGTATTTCAAAAATGTTAGCGGCTCTCGGGCATTCATTAATTTTAAGAATCAAAGACTTTCTGTACATGATTGGTTATCTTGGCAAGCTGATAACCGCCTCCTTCTTTTTTGCAAAGCGGGGAAAAACTGCCCGAAAAATCCTTACCATGCAGCTTTTATTCACTTATGTGGAGGCTCTTCCTATCTGCTGTTTTCTGGCAGCGGGAATCGGCTCTTCGGTATTTATGATTGGAAACAGTTTTCTTACGGCCCTGGGACAGGACAAGCTTAAGTATGACCTTCTGGTGCTTTTGATAATGCGCGAGCTCGGCCCTATTCTTATTGCCTTTATTGTAACTGCGCGCTCGGCTACAGCCATTGCTACGGAAATCTCTACCATGGTTGTAAGGCACGAGATAGAAGCCTACATTTCCGTAGGTATTGATCCTATCAGCCATATTGCGGTACCTCGATTTCTGGGGGTTACCTTTTCGCTCTTTTTTCTCAACATTTATTTTTCGCTTTTCGGTCTGCTCTGCCCTGCCATCATAATTCAGTTTGTTTCGACGACAAGTATTTCTGATTATTTCAGGAATCTTTTTTTGTCGCTCGATTTAAAAATCATTTTGATTTCAATTTTAAAAAGCATTGTTTTCGGTATGATTATTTCGGGGTCGGCCACCCTCTACGGCTTCAGTGCCGGCCGGGCTTCTACCGAAATTCCTATGGCTGGTCTTCGTGCGGTTAGTAAGGCCTTTCTCTATATCATCATTGGCGATGTCTTTATAACGACACTGTCGTATACCTTGTAGGCAGGAGTTTTTTATGGCGATTCTAAAAATGAAAAACGTCTGCTATGAAGACAACAATCAGAAAATCATTAATAATATTTCGCACTACATCGAGGCAAATACGGTTACTGCCTTTTTGGGAAAACCAGGCAGCGGTAAGTCAACGGCGCTCAAGCTGCTGGCGGGGCTTTTTCCTCCTACCTCGGGAAGCATAAGCTTTGAAGATAAAGAAATTCACACGATGAGTCAGAAGCAGAACATGGACTTTCGTAAGCGGGCTTCCTTTATGTTTCAGGATTCTGCTCTCTGGGCAAATCAGGATATTTATCATAATCTGGAGCTTCCCCTTCAGATTCATTTTCCAGAGCTGAGTGCGGCAGAACGCAAGGAAAGAATTATAAGATACACGGA
The DNA here is from genome assembly GCA_946537975.1 of uncultured Treponema sp. Classification (GTDB taxonomy): domain Bacteria; phylum Spirochaetota; class Spirochaetia; order Treponematales; family Treponemataceae; genus Treponema_D. The sequence goes on from CAMNGG010000330.1 coordinate 1,405, forward strand.
GCTTGTAGAGTATCATAAACCGCTGATTATCAGACCGGCGGCTCTTTCAATCGGGGAACAGAAAAAAATCAGTTTTGCACGGGCTTTAATTTGCCAGCCGGAAATTCTTTTTCTTGATGAACCTACAGAATCTATTGATGATAAAACTGAAGATTTGTTTATTTCCATTCTCAAGGATTTCATTGCGGAAAATAAAACGGTTGTATATGTTAGTCACGACAACTATTTAATCAATTCCTTTCTCTGTGATAAAATATATTTTGAAGATGGTGAAATAAAGGAAAAAATCCTGCTGGATGACATAAACCAGATAGATGATTATTATGAAGGTGATTTATGAAATTTAAAATAAAGTATGCAGATCAGATTGTCGGAATTTTAAGTCTCATTGCAATTATTGCATTAATCTTCATCATCTTTTTAATTGGTTCAACACAAAAATGGTTTGTGCCCAAGCATAATTATTTTACGGTAATTTCTTCTGCCTCAAATATCAGTGTTGGAAAAGCTGTTACCTACAAAGGCTTTGAAATTGGAAAAATCAAAAGCTTTTCTCTGGATGATAATGACAAGGTTATTGTAAACTTTTATATTTCAGATGATTACAAAAACAAAATTGTAAGAGATTCTATAATCGAAATACTTACCAGTCCTTTGGGTTCTTCTGTAGTTTTTTATCCTGGAAACAGCAATTCTTTTCTCCCGGACAATTCCTTTATTCCGGAGCGTTCCAGTGAAGAAGCGAAGGCTCTTATTACAAATAAAAGAGTTAGTGTTGTAGAACAAACGGATTCTATTAACACTATTCTTGCGATGGCCACAACTCTGGTAGGCGACATTGATACTCTTGTAAAACAAATTAATACTGCTCTTGAAGGAAACGAATCCACCCCTCTTACTTATACCATCACTCAGCTAAACGGAATTCTTACTAACCTTAATCACCTTACAGAAGACCCTGCCGGTCTTATTCCAAAGCTGCTCGAAGATGAAAATGCTCAGGGCTCAATTGCGAATACCCTTATGCAGCTGGATTCCACTATGGCAGAAATTAATAAAATTACTGCTTCTGTAGAATCGAATATGCCGGGCGTTTCAATTCTGATTTCGCAAATGCAAACAATCATGAAGCAGATGCAGGATGTTATGGAAGGTCTTAAAAACAATCCTCTTCTTAAAAATGGAATTTCTGAAAAGCCTGAAAAGGAAAATGCTACTCCAAAGCTCAGGGAGGATAACTTCTAATGAAACTTCTAATGAAAAAGTGTCTGACATCTTTTACCGGCAGAACTCTTCTGAGTCTCTGTCTTCTGCTTCTGATTTTTCTTTTACCGGCCTGCTCTTCCGGTCCAAAACGCCAGATGTTTATAACTACAATTCAGGATTCCTGCAGAGATTCTATTGAAGCGGCTAACTCCTGCATTCTTAATGGAAAATATTCTCAGGCCGAAGAGCTGCTTGCAAAGGCACGAACTCAGGCAGTGGCTATTGATAATTATGATTTGCTGCTTTCGATTGCCCTTGCGCATGTAAGTCTTTATCTTTCTTACAATCCGCCGGAGACGGGAAAGGCAAAGGTCTATCTGGAACAGGCTTCTCTTATTATTCCTTACACCCGCACCCCTAAAGAAAGCGAGGTTTTATGTGCAATGTCTGAGGCAAGAATTCTCATTGCTCAGAATGAAGTTGAAAAAAATTATAAAACTATTGTTGATAAAATTGATGATGCAAAAAAGGTTTTTAAGAGCAAGCCTTACAACCACGCCCAGTGTGATAGTATTCTTGGAGATGTTTACCGGGTGAGCGGTCATTACAAGGAGGCCGACAAGGTTTATAATGAGTCTGTAAAGCTTTTTACTGATAATCAATATCTTTCTGAAATCGGAATTACCTGGTATAAGATTGCTCAGAATCATTCGCAGTCTGGAAATAAAAAGGAAGCGCTGAAGGCCCTGAACAATGCGATTTATTATGACCGCTGTGCCGAGAACTCTATGGCGCTTGGGGCTGACTATTACATAAAAGCTGTAATTCTTCTTAAGGAAGCTGATTCAGAAAATAACAGAAGTGAAGCAAAAACTGCTCTCTGGCATTCTGCAGAAATTTATGCTGCGGCGAATTTGAATGAGCTGGCTGAAAAAAGTATGGATCTGCTGAGAACTCTGGAATAATCGGAGCTGAAAATGAACATTCTTTCTATTAATAATCTTTCGAAAATCGGCAGAGAAAAGCCGCTTTTTACCGGTGTTACCTTTGGCATTCAGGAGGGCGAAAAGGCTGCCCTCATCGGTCGTAACGGAACCGGTAAGTCTACCCTGCTTGCTACAATTGCGGGAGTGCTCGTGCCTGATGAAGGCTCGGTTGTGATTAACAAAGAGGCGGGAATTTCTTATCTGCCGCAGACTCCTGTTTTTGAGGCTGATGACACGATCCGCGAGCATATTTTTAAAAATAATTCTCCAAAGCTTGCGGTAATCCGCGAATACGAAGAAATCTGTGAGGAGATGGGACGTGCTGAAAGTCCGGTAGTAGAGAAATCACAGAGTTCTGAGGGGGTTTCGATACAGCCTTCGGCTTACTCAACCACCTTAATTTCTGCTGGTCTTCAAAACCGTTATGAACAGATTATGCACAAAATGGATGCCGGCGACCTCTGGAATTACGAAGCACAGGTCAGTTCTATTTTAAGCACTCTCGGCATTACCGATATGACCCGACGGATGGGAACCTTGAGCGGTGGTATGTGCAAAAAGGTTGCCCTCGCCCAGGTTCTGGTTGAAGACACAAAGCTGCTTTTGTTAGACGAGCCTACCAACCACCTTGATATTACAACAATTTACTGGCTTCAGAATTATCTTCACAACACGAAGCGTTCGGTGCTTATGGTTACCCACGACCGCTGGTTTCTGGATGCTGTCTGTACAAATATTTATGAGCTGGCACGTAACCGCCTTAAGCTTTACACAGGCAACTACAGCCAGTATCTCGAAAAAAAAGAAACAGAGGCGGAGATTGAAGCAAACACAGAGCGCCGCATTGAGTCTGTTTTACGCTTTGAGCGCGAATGGCTTTTGCGAGGTCCCTGTGCCCGCGGTACAAAAATCAAAGCCCGCATTCA
>CAMNGG010000331.1 GCA_946537975.1 uncultured Treponema sp.
TTGCTGAACAGAAGGAAATCTTCAAGGCACAGATGGATCAGGACGAAAAGATGGCTGGTAAGCCTGAGAACGTTAAGGAAGGAATTCTCCAGGGTAAGATTAACAAGCACCTTGCAGAAATCTGTTTCGAAGACCAGATGTTCGTAAAGGACGACAAGAAAACTGTAACAGCAAAACTTGCAGAAGTTGGAAAGGAAGCAGGTGCTACACTTTCTTTTGCTACTGCAAAGCTCTTTGTTTTAGGTAAGTAAAATTAATATCACACGGATTCGATTTTGCTAACGCAAAATCATATATTATAAATATGAAATGCCGTTAGGCATTTCGAATCCGTGTGACAATAAAATAATTAGGAGATAACGTATGGCAGAAACAATCGAAGCACGCATGGACAAAACTATTGCTTCTTTAAAGGATTCTTTTAACACAATCAGAACTGGACGCGCTAATGCCGCAATTTTTGATAAGGTTCGTGTTGATTATTACGGAACAAAATCACCTTTGAATCAGGTTGCAACAATCGCAATTCCTGAAGCTCGTTCTGTCATCATCACTCCTTTTGACAAATCACTTATTTCTGAAATTGAAAAAGCAATTCAGATGGCAGACCTCGGTCTTAATCCATCAAACGATGGTAAGGTAATCCGCATTGCAATTCCTGCACTCACAGCAGACCGCCGCAAGGAGCTTGTAAAGCAGGCTAAGACAGTTGCAGAAAACAGCCGCACAGCAATCCGCAACATCCGCCGCGACGGAAACGACGACCTCAAGAAACAGCAGAAAGACGGTATACTCACAGAGGACGGACTTAAAACAGAAACTGACAAGCTTCAGAAGCTTACAGATAAATACATCGACGAAATCAACAAGATTTACGATGCAAAAGAAAAGGACATAATGCAGAACTAACGCTTATGGCTTTAGATAAAGAAAATCTTCCGCTGCACGTTGCTATCACAATGGACGGCAACGGAAGATGGGCTCAGGCAAGAAAACTTCCACGAACATCTGGTCATGACGAGGGGCTTCGAACAGCTAAACGTATTGTAAAGGCTGCAAGCGACCTTGGAATCAAATATTTAACACTCTATGTCTTCTCTACTGAAAACTGGAAACGTGCCCAGCAGGAAGTTGGTTTTCTTATGAATCTGATTCATACACATCTTTGCGGTGAGCTCGCCTTTTATAAAGAAAACGGGATACGTGTCCGCCATATTGGTAACTTTGACGCCCTTCCCCCTCAAATCCGCGCAGATATTCAGGAAGCAATTGATGATACAGCAGGCTTCAAAGGAATGACTGTAAATCTGGCTATCAATTATGGTGGTCGTGACGAAATACTGCGTGGAGTAAAAAAAATCATTAACGAAAATGTTCCTGTAGATAAGCTGGACGAAAAAACTTTTGCCGCTTATCTGGATATGCCGGAATGTCCTGATGTGGACCTGCTTATAAGAACCGGCGGTGAACAAAGACTTAGCAATTATCTCTTATGGCATGTTGCTTACGCTGAACAAATATATACTGATACTCTCTGGCCGGATTATTCTAATGAAGAGTTTTATTCACACATAGAAAACTTCCAGCACAGAAACAGACGTTTCGGTGCTGAGAAAGCGGCTGATAAAAAAGGAAAATAATATGAATAAGGTTGTAAAAAGACTTTTAACATTTTTTATAGGAATTCCAATTGTTCTTTCAATTGTTTTTTGTGACTATCTGAATCATCTGCCCTTACAGATTGCCCTTGGTATTTTTTCTGTTCTTGGTGCAAATGAGTTTTACAACATGCTTTCAAAAAAAGGCTGTAAACTTTTTACAAAAGAAATAGTTTTAATAGGAACTGCCCTGCTTCCATTTTCCTGCTATATTTTTATTCTTTCAGGTCTTTCACTTGATATTACTCCCTGGCTTTTTATCTGTATTATTATTATATTAATGGGCTTTGAATGCTTTACGGCAAAGTCCTTTGAAAACTCCTGCTCGAAAATTTCTTACACTACTCTTACTCTTTTTTATACCGGCTTTTTACTTACCTTCATTTCACGAATGACTCTTTTACCTGATTCAAAATATGTAATAAGTCTTTTTCTCTTATTTGTATTTATGTGTGATTCCTTTGCATGGTTTTTTGGAATCCTCTTTGGAAAGAGTACACGTGGTTATGTTGCGGCAAGTCCAAATAAAAGTCTTGTAGGTTTTATTGGCGGAGTTATCAGCTCTGTTGGCTGCGGCTTTATTTTTAAGTTTATTTTCCCGGAAATAATTTCAATTTCAAATCTTCATCTTGCGATTCTTGGTTTTATTACTGCTATAGCCGCAATTGTCGGAGATTTAATTGAATCTGTTTTTAAGCGTTCCTGCGAAGTAAAAGACAGCGGCACTTTAATTCCTGGTCGCGGTGGTATTCTTGATTCTATTGACTCAATTGTAATTGCCGCACCTATTTTCTATATTGGATACAATTTCTTGTTTTAATGGATGCCCGGGGTAAGCCCGTGCATGACACATTTGTTGTCACCCCGAACTTGTTTCGGGGTGTATAATAAAGTAGCTGAACCTTCGCAGCATAGCTGCTCGGAGACTCGCTAAAAACAGTCCACTGGACTGTTTTTACACTGCTTCGCAGTGCCGCTCCCTAAGTTCAGCATGACGTGAGATAAATTATATGAAAAAGGTTTTAGTTCTTGGCTGTACCGGTTCTATAGGAACTAGTACACTCGATATCATAAATAATATGCCTGAGGATTTTTGTGTATGTGGACTTCAGGCTCATTCAAATAAAGATAAGCTTACAAAGCTCGCAGGTGATTATAAGTGTCCGACCTTACTTTCAAGTGAAGACAACAGTCCCCAGGCTTTTCAAAAGCTGATTGACTCTTCAAAGCCGGACATAGTTGTAAACGGAATTGCGGGGGCGGCAGGTCTGCTTCCTTCAAAAGTTGTTCTTGAAAACGGAATTGATTTAGCTCTGGCTAACAAAGAAACTATTGTAATGGCAGGACCATTAATTAAAGAGCTGGCAAGAAATAAAAATGCTGCCCTTCTGCCTGTCGATTCTGAGCATTCAGCAATTTTTAATCTTACTCAAAGAATTGGAAAAGAAAATATCAAAAAAATCGTGATTACCGCAAGTGGCGGTCCCTTCAGAACCTACACAAAAGAGCAGCTCGAAAAGGTTACTCTTGAACAGGCTCTTAAACATCCTACCTGGAATATGGGAAAGAAAATCACAATTGATTCTTCCACACTTGCAAACAAGGGACTTGAGGTTATTGAAGCTGCCTTTCTTTTTGATGTTACTGCGGAACAGATTGAGGTTGTCGTTCACCCGCAAAGTCTTATTCATTCATTAGTCAGAACTAACGACGGTGAACTTTATGCACAAATCAGCGAGCCAGATATGAAGCATCCGATTTTATGTGCCTTAAACTGGCCCGCAAACAAAGAGTGTTACATGGAAGACTTTGATTTGTTTGATCATACGATGACCTTTTTCCGCCCGCGTATGAATGACTTCCCACTTCTCTCTTATGCCTTTGAATGTGTAAAATTCGGCAAATGCTACCCTATTGCTTTTAATGCGGCAAATGAAGTGGCTGTTCATGCTTTTATAGATGGAAAGCTTACCTATCCCGCAATTTCAAGAATAGTTCGTTCTGTGCTTGATCATAACTGGAATACAAAGCTCGATTCTTTTGAGACTGTATTTGAAGCAGATAAAAAAGCCCGTGAGCTTGCTATGGAGCTGATTTAAGATGAAATGGCTTTACGGAATTCTATGTCTCTTTTTTCTGATTCTTTTTCATGAATTCGGCCACTTTCTGGCGGCAAAGCTTTTTGGTGTAAAGGTTGAAAGCTTTTCAGTTGGCTTTGGTCCTGTTTTACTTCATAAAAAAATCCGTGGTACAGACTACAGACTTTCTCTTTTTCCACTAGGCGGCTATTGCGGCATGAAGGGTGAAAAGGATTTTCAAAAGGCCATAGAGCAAAAGCTTCCGGAAATACAAGGTGAAGAAGATTCTCTTTATGGCATTCATCCTTTTAAGCGGGCTTTAATTGGTTTTGCAGGTCCCTTCTTTAATTTTATATTTGCCGTAATTGCCTGCTCTTTTATAAATGGAATCGGTTATACTTATTATACTTATTCAAATAGAATTTTAATTAATGATCAGGTAACCTCTTCTGCCGCAAGAGATGCGGGGCTTATTTCAGGTGATAAAATCATCAGTATTAACGGGAAAAAAATTGATGATTTTTCTGACTTACTTACAGAGATTTCTATAAGACCGGATGAAAACATTTCAGTTACAGTTGACCGTAACGGAACTCTTCTTGATTTTTCTGTTCATACCGAGCTTGATAAAGCAAGCGGCACCGGAAAGATTGGAGTTGCGGCAGATACAAGCCAGCTCCTGGAAAAGGAATCTCCTGAATACGGCTTTTTTGCCGCAATTGGTCATGGCTTTATAGATGCCGTCAAAGATACTGTATTAACAATCAAAAGTATCGGCATCCTTTTTAAGGGTGTTGATATGGATAATGCGGTTTCCGGTCCAGCCCGGGTTACAGAAATGCTTGGCAGTACCGTAAAGGAAGGCTTTTCCGAAGGCTTTAAGGTTGGCTTTATAAGCCTTATGAGTCTTATGTCCATTATCAGCATATCACTTTTTATTATGAATCTGCTTCCGGTACCTATTCTTGATGGCGGTTTAATTCTCATTGCTTTTATAGAAATTATTATCAGAAGACGGGTTAATCCCCGCATTCAATATTACGTTCAGTTTATAGGCTTGGCATTTATTGCGATTCTATTTATCATTGGCGTTAAAGGCGATATTATTTTTTTTATGAACAGGGGTAAATAACATCATGAAAACTAATAAGCAGATTTTTTCAATTTTCTGTGTTGCAGTACTTTTGGCTTTTTCTCTTGCTGCTCAATCGCATAATTCTACACAGTCACACCAGGCTCAGGTAACTCAGATTGCTCCTGTTTCTGCCCGTGGTACTGACGGTTCCTACTATACTGCTTCGGACGACGGTTTCGTAATTAAGTGGACTTTTGATGGACAGGGAGAGCATTATCAGTTTTCTGATGTTTCAATCAAACTAATCGCTGTTTCTCCAAGCGGAAATGAAATTGCGCTTTATGAGACGGACGGCGGTTCAATCAACCGAATTACAGTCTGGGACTGGAAAACTCTTACCCGAAAGTATCTTAAAAAGTTTTCTGATTCAATTACCTCACTTGCCTACTCTTCTAAGGGAACCTATCTTATTGCCGGAACTGCCACTGTAGACGGAGCCGTATTTATTCGTACCCAGGGCTGGCAGATTGTAGATAAAATCAAGTCAAATACCGGAATCGTAAGCTACATACATACCAGCAATACAGAAAAGACCTGCGTTTTTTATTCTCCTTCCGGAAGCCTTTCTTTTTATGATTTTACGACCGGCAAGCTTAAACAGAAAATGCAGCTTTTAAAAGGTCTTTCTCAGACTGTAATGTATGATGATAACAGATTTTTTGCGGGTATAAGAGACAGTTCAATTTATATTACAGCTTCAGGTAAAACAATCACTTCGATACCGGCAAATAATCCTATCATTCTTTCTACTGAAGCAGATTACAATCTTTACTATCTTGAAACTGACGGTCGCGGCAATTATGACGTAAAAATGATTGAAAGCCTTGAAGATAACAAGGTTTCAAATCCACGGCTTGTAAAAACTCTTAAAGGCCCGCGAGGTTCGGGTATAATTACCGCCGCAAGAAAAGACGCCGCAAACCTTTATTTTGGAAGCAAAAATGGTTCAGTTTACAAGAGTGAGGTAGAAGCAACAATTACGACCAATACAATGTATGAGCTTACTGAAAATACTTATTCAAAGATTTTTGATGTAAGTCCTGCTGAAGCTGATTTTTACTTTCTTACAACAAACGCGGTTTACTCTACTTCTTATGATACCGGTGTAATTAAAAAGCTTGTTTCAACTGATGGCGAAACAAACATCATTACTTATAATGCTAATTCAGTAATTCTCTGGAGCCAGTCTGAACGAACTCCGGTAAAGCTTATAAATCTTGACAGAAAAACCTCAAACGTTTTGTTCACACCAAAAAGCAGCGTTCAAAAGGTAAAGCTCTGCAATGTAGAGGGAAAAGATTATCTTATTGAAATTGAAAGTAACAGTGTCGTAAATCTTTATGATATGTCAACCGGCAGCTTCCGCGAAATCTATTCCGGAACAGGAATCCAGGATGCGGTTTTTATGAACAACAAGCTTGTTTATATTGCGAAATCAGCCGCTACAAATCCACAGACTCCGCTTCTTACTGTAAATCCAGAAACTATGGAAACTGTTCCTTTAAGCCTTAAAGGCAACGTTACCTATGCATTCAGTACAGACGGTAAAACAATTTATGGCTTAAATATTATTTCTGATGATACTGGACGTAATACTTATGTATTCTCTTACAATGTTTATACAAAGCAGATGACTAATATTCTTAAATTTGCAGAAGAGGATGCAGAAGCCTTTACCTATTTGAATGGAAATTATCTCTTTACGAATATTGGCCGTAACAAGGTATACTGCTACAATCTTTCTACAAAGAAACGCTTCGCTTATAACCGCTCAGCTTCTATTCCAAAGACTCTCTGTATGAACAGCAGACGAGCGGTTATATTGAATTCTAACGGAAGCATTTCCTGGTGCGGAACTAATGACTCAAAACTTCTTGGTGACTGGTATCTTACAAAAGATGATAACTGGTATGAGTTCTAAGGTGGGCTAATGGTGGTTTCGATACGCGCTTCGCGCTACTCAACCACCGTCTGACCCGATACGCACTATGTGCTACTCAACCACCGTCTGTTCGCAGGTCCGGTGATTGAGTAGGCCGAAGGCCGTATCGAAATCACATTATTTCCAGTCGGCTGTATTAATTCCACAACCTCTCCAGAGGGCGTCTGAATAAACTCCCACATAGTTCTGAGCGCTTGTATCCCAGCTGAAGTTTTTCTGCATACCGCGGAGCTGCATCTTTTTGATGTGGTCTTTCTTATTGTAGTAAGCCCAGACAGCCCAGCCTACAGTGTCGTAAACTGCACCTGGTGTAAGAGCATCAAAGAGGAAGCCGGTTCCGTCTCCATTATCCTGATTATACTGCTCTACTGTGTCTGCAAGTCCACCTGTTCGGCGGACAATCGGCAGGGTTCCGTAAAGCATTGAGTACATCTGATTTAAGCCGCAGGGCTCGTAGCGCGACGGCATAAGGAAGAAATCTGAACCCGCTTCGATGAGGTGGCTCAGGCTTTCGTCGTAGCCGATGTAAGCACGGAGATTTGGCAGCTTTGACTGGAGGGCGTTAATTTCATCTTCACACCACTTTTCGCCGCTTCCGAGAATTGCAAACTGTACGTCCATATTTGCACAGATTGAATAAATACTGCCGTAGCCTGGTGCAAAAACTTCGGCAATACCCTTCTGGTCCGCAAGGCGGGTTACAATTCCAATAAGTGGAACATCTTTTTTTACAGGCAGGCCCATACGCTTTTGAAGCTCTGCCTTACACTTTGCCTTGTTTGAAAGGTCTTTATAGTTGAAGTTGGCCGGAAGCAGCTTATCTGTTTCTGGATTCCAGGTTTCGAGGTCGCAGCCGTTAAGAACTCCGCGAACAACATCGCTTCGTACACGCAACAGTCCGTCAAGGCCAAAGCCACCTTCTACACTCTGCATTTCTCCGGCATAAGTTGGAGAAACTGTAGTAATCATATCTGCACAGGAAATACCAGCCTGCAAAAGATTGATGCTGCCGTTGCGCTCAAAGCCTGCTCCGTGGTAAAGATTCCAGTCCAAGCCCAATGCCGGGAAATTATCTTTTCCATACCAGCCCTGATAACCCAGGTTATGAATAGTGAGAACACTTGCGGTGTGGGCAAAATAACCGTTACGGCAAACGTGTTTTAAAAGAACCGGCACGATGCAGCAGAACCAGTCGTGGGCATGCATAATATCAGGATACCAGCCTAAAAGGCGGCAAAGCTGGAAGGCTCCGTGACAAAGCACTGCGGAGCGGTATGGGTTATCGTGGAAGTCTGGTTCAGCCTTGGTACCGTAAATACCATCGCGGCCAAAGCATGCTTCGTGGTCAATAAAATATACAGGAACATCGGTACCTGGAAGCGGTGCTTCGTAAACCTTTACCCAGGTTTCAATTGTACCTGCGGCTACAGCAAGTGGCGCTTCGATTGCCTTAAGCTTTGAGCGGTCTATTTTATAATAACGGGGCATTACAATGCGGACATCGTGGCCCTGCTTTCTGAGATTTATTGCGAGGGCAGAAACTGCGTCGGCAAGTCCGCCTGTTTTTGCAAAAGGAACTGTTTCTGAGGTTACCATTAAGATTTTCATATAAACTCCTATTGTCATCCCGAACTTGATTCGGGATCTGTTAAAAGAGATGCTGAAACAAGTTCAGCATGACGTTTCTTTTTACTCTTCATGTACAGCCTTGTAAAAGGCTTCTTTACTGTTAATTATTGACTGCTCCGAGCAGCAGTAGGCAATGCGGAACCAGCCTTTGCCGGCAAAACCGCTTCCCGGTGCACAGAGAATGTTGTATTTTTTCAGATGATTTGTAAAAGCCATATCATCATCATTCCATTTATCCGGGCACTTTACCCAGAGATAGAAGGCGCCTTCCGGCTTTGCATACTTGAGGCCGGCATAGTCCATTACCTCGCAGATTTCCTTCATGCGCTTTTCGTAGGTAGAAAAATCACATTCTGCATCCCAGCTTTTTGCGATAACCTTCTGGAAGAAGGCCGGGCAATTTACAAAGCCAAGAACACGGGTACAGAAAATTGCGGCGGCTATAAAATCAGCCTTTTCAGGGCATGCAGGATTTATACAGACATAACCGACTCGCTCGCCCGGAACGCTGAGATTTTTTGCAAAGGAAGTAGCAATTACAGCATAATCATACTTATCAAAAACTGTAGCGACCTTCTTGCCGTAAGTAATATCACGGTAAGGCTCATCACAAATCAGATATGGATAGCGGCCTGTTTTTGCGCCGAATTCTTTAAGGGCATCTGTAAGGGCGATGATATCAGCATCATCATAAATACGGCCTGTAGGATTGTTTGGTGAATTGATGAGGACTGCGGCAGTTTTAGGACCTAGAGCAGCTTTTATGGCATCAACATCAAGTGAAAAATCAGCCTTAGTCTTAACTGGTACTACTTCTCCATCATGATTATGAACATAATTGTTATATTCAGCAAAATAAGGACAGGGAATTACAATTTCTTCACCCGCATTTAGAAGTGACTTGAGAACGACATTAAGTGCACCACCCGCACCTACTTCCATAACAACGCAGTCACTGGTAACTTCTACGCTCTGCTCACGGCTGGTCTTTGCGGCCATAGCGGCCCGGGTTTCAGGATAGCCGGCATTAGGCATGTAGCCGTGGCGGAGATGTGTATTATCTGCGGCTACCTCGCGAACGGCATCTACAACCTTTTGCGGCGGGTCTAAATCAGGATTACCAATACTGAAATCATATACTTTATCTGCACCAAATTTCTGCTTAAGAATGGCGCCCTCTTCAAACATCTTGCGGATTACACCGTTGGACGGGCTTTCAACTATATCACGAACTTTCTTAGAAATCATATAAAATTATTATAGCACAAGTTATTAAGAGTTGCACATATTAAAGTGTAATTAATTGAAAGTTTACTTGTTTTAGAATATAATAGGAGGACAATTATGAAAAAAATTATTCTTTCTGTTTTTATATCTATTTCTCTTTTATTCTCTGTAATCGCGGATCCTTTTAACAACAAATTAAATGCTAATGAAAGAAACACTATTTCAAACGGCGAGATTTTAATCAAAAATATAAATTATGAAAAATTTATGTGCCTTAAAAAAGGTGATTCTTCGCTGGGAGATAAGCTGATTTCAGAAATTCATGAATTAAATCCTAAATATCTTGCGGAAATAATTCAGATTAAGCCCTATAAAGGAAACGAAGACCTGCCTCAGCGTCTGGAAGCGCTTTTGAATAATGTTCCGGAGTATGCGGGTATTCCATATTATTCTGAACGTAATGATGAATGGTATAATCTTTATGATTCTGCTGAAATTATAGAAACTGTTGAACGCAGCGATGGAAAATCTCTTAAGGCAGACCTTATGATGGAGCCTTTTGACCTTGTTAAAGAGGATATTGAGCTTACAAGGGCTGATTCTTCTATTCTGTATACTGCGGTAAATACAAATAAGCTTCGTTATCTTGATAAATTTGACTGTGTATGGCCAAGAAAGATGAAGATTTGTATTCTGCTGCTTCGTGACGGTGACAACTGGATTCTTTACGGAATCGGTGGAGTAAATGCACCTCGAGTACCTTTCTTTACGGAACGTATTCAAACATCATTTATTAACAGAATTAATACTTTCTGTTCATTTATTTTTAAGAAGTTTTAATTAACAGTCATCCCGGCCCTGAAACAAGTTCAGGGTTCGGGATCTTTTAATAGATGCTGAACGCTGAACTTGTTTCAGTGTCAGCATGACGGTTCGGGAGGAAGAAAAAAAATGATCTGGTTAATCGGTTGCAAAGGAATGCTTGGAAGTGAGGTTGCAAAGCAGCTCGATGAAAAAAAACTGCCATGGATTGGTACCGACCGTGAAGTTGATATTACAGATCCACAGGCACTTTTAGATTTTACTACTAAAATTGAAACCGCTTCATATTTCCCTTCTGATTTGAAAAAGGCTGACAGAAAAATCCAGTGGATAATTAACTGTTCTGCCTATACTAATGTTGATAAAGCTGAAGAAGAGCCTGAGCTTGCTGAAAAGCTTAATGCCACCGGGCCGCTGAATATTGCCCGCACTGCCCGCTCAATCGGCGCAAAGCTTATTCACATTTCAACTGATTATGTTTTTGATGGCCAGGGGACTGTTCCATACACCGAAGATATGCAAAAAACCCCGCTTGGAGTTTATGGCACCACTAAGGCTGCCGGTGAAGATGCCATCATGAAGGAAATGAATACCTATTACATTATCCGCACAGCCTGGCTTTATGGCTTTGACGGCCGCAATTTCGTCTACACTATGACAAAGGCTATGAACGGTCATGACAGCGTTCGTGTCGTAAACGACCAGAAGGGAACTCCAACTTATGCTCCGGACCTGGCTGCGGTTATCCTTCGTTTTATTGATAAGAACGACAATGCAAAATCCTTCTTTGGAAAAAACAGCGCACCAGCTTACGGCATATATCACTTTACAGACGAAGGTGCCACAAACTGGTTCGATTTCACCCGCGAAATCTACAGACTTGGACGTAAGTTTGGCCGCATAAATCAGGAGTGCGCAGTAAATCCATGTACAACTGAAGAATATGGCGCAAAGGTTCAGCGCCCGGCATATTCCGTTCTCTCAAAAGATAAAATCTCAAAAGCTCTCAAAATCAAGATTCCAGACTGGCAGAACAGTCTTGAAAAGTTTATGAAAAGTGAGAGGTTTAATCCGCTGTAATGATTTGTTGATATCAGATTTTTTTAAGGATTGTTTTATGAATAAATTATCAGTTTTTGTATTTACAGGTTTGTTTTTTTTCACAGGTTTTCTTTCTGCCCAGGAAGCCCTAAAATCTACCGAAGAAGAATATTATGATTTTCTTTCGCTTACCGGAATTGTTGAACGCCCTACCCTTGGCTATCGCACTTTAAGCGACAGTGTGTGGAATTTTAAGGAAATTGAAAGCTTTGAAGAAAATTCTGATGGTACCTACACCAAAGTCCGCGTCCCAGGCAAACAAAGTGACGGCAATATCTGGAAAAATAATAATTTAGGTACAACTTATACATTGTGGCAACCGTCAGCCCCGGCAGACAACTGGTTCGCCAGAGGCCTGAAACAGGGCCTGACTGCGAGAATTTTCGGCCCGGAATGGTTTAACAGCTACAACACCGCTGCCCCATACGGCCAGAACGATGGCGCTTTGTGGCAGGGCAAAGGCTACAACACCGCCCTCACAACAGGTTTGAGACTTGAGGGATATGGATTTGAATTGACTTTTAAACCACAGATCAGCTGGAGCCAGAATAGGGAGTTTGAAAGTAATAAGGCTGTATACCCTAGTCCTTATTCTTACACCTTCCATGCAGGTACTGTATATCATGCAATTGATTTAGTTCAGCGCTATGGCGACAAATCCTTCTTTACCTATGACTGGGGCGACACAGAAGTCCGCTGGACCTTGAATACATTAACCTTTGGCTTTGGAACTCAGAATCCCTGGCTGGGACCTGCTTACTTAAATCCAATGCTTGGAAGTAATAATGCACCTGGCTATTTTAAGTTTGATGCCGGGCTTCGTAAAACCGAAGTCAAAATCCCATTCATAGGCTGGAGCCTTGGTTACATTGAAGGCCGTATCTGGCTCGGTCAGCTCGAAGAATCCGACTACTTCGACACCAATCCCGACAACAACAAACGCATGCTCACAGGAATGTCTGCAAGTTATAATCCTTCGTTTATTCCTGGTTTCACAGTTGGTTTGAATCGTGTCTTTATGACTTACTGGAAGGCGGAGAATGTAAAAAACATCACCCGATTATTAAAGAAAGACAACGTCAATTCTACAGGCAATGGAAATGATGAAGACCAGAAATTTTCAATTTTTGTAGACTGGATATTCCCTAAAATTGGATTTGAAGTTTATGGGGAATTCGGACGAGATGATTTTTCTAATGATGAGAAATCAAATCCTTTCCATACTGCTATTTATACTGTTGGTGCAAAACAGTATATTCCTTTGCCTTTTAATCTAAGAAGTGAACTTAATATTGAATGGAATAATTTTGAAACCTCTCAAGATTATCAATTTGTAGGATATTATCCAGGTTATTATAGTCATGGTTTTGTTAACCAAGGCTATACAAATCGAGGTCAGAGTCTCGGTAGTGCAACATGCTGGGCTGGTAATAGTCAATTAATTCAATATAAAGTTCTATATCCAAAAGGTTATACAGCAATCAAATTCCATCGCTTCTGTCCAAATAATAATAGTATTTATGGACAAGCAGCAAATACCTCTGCTGATGCCTTTGATGGACCTATTTATGACAGATGGTATGCCAACTTCGAAACCTATTTTGTTTATGGTATAGAATCTAATTATTTTATTTTTTCTGACTTAAATCTTGATGCTGCATTTAATTATGTTTATATACGACATAGAAACTATAGTAAATGGGAAAGCGTGAATAATTTTAATATGCAGATAATGATAAAATATAATTTGTAATTTTATTTATTTTGCTATTATACTATAAAATAATCATTTTTTTAGGAAGGTTCTTATGATTCATTTTAATGTTCCACCTTTTTTAGGTACCGAATTTAAATATATGGAACAAGCAGTTGCCAATCATAAAATCTGTGGTGATGGTGAATTCACAAAAAAATGTAATGAATGGTTAGAAAATAAATTCCGTGCAAAAAAGGTAATGCTTACAACAAGCGGTACTTCTGCTCTAGAAATGGCTGCATGGTTATGCAATCTTAATCCTGGGGACGAAGTAATTCTTCCAAGTTTTACATTTTCTTCAACAGCTACAGCATTTGCTCTTGTTGGAGCAAAATTAGTTTTTGTAGATATCCGTCCAGACACAATGAATATTGATGAAAAACTAATTGAATCAGCGATTACCGATAAAACAAAAGTTATTGTAGCTGTACACTATGCAGGTGTCTCATGCGAAATGGACACAATCATGAGTATTGCAAAAAAATATAATTTAAAAGTTGTAGAGGATGCAGCTCAAGGTGTAATGTCCTCATATAAAGGAAAAGCACTTGGAACAATTGGAGATTTTGGTTGTTTTTCTTTTCATGAAACCAAAAACTATTCAATGGGTGAAGGTGGTGCAATTGTAATTAATGATGAATCTGCTATAACCAAGGCTGAAATATTACGTGAAAAAGGTACAAATCGTTCTCAATTCTTCCGAGGACAAGTAGCAAAATATAATTGGGTTGATTGGGGATCAAGTTATCTTCCAAGTGATTTAAATGCTGCCTATCTTTGGGCTCAATTACAAGAGGCTGATACAATTAACGAGAATAGATTAGCAACATGGAACAAGTATAATTCAGCTTTTGCAGATCTTGCAAAAAGAAATATAATTGAACTTCCATTCATACCTGATGAATGCATTCATAATGCTCACATGTTTTATATAAAATGTAAGGATTTACAAACTCGAACCGATTATATTAGCTTTATGAAAAATAATGAAATTATGTGTGTATTTCATTATGTACCTTTACATTCTGCACCTGCAGGAATAAAGTTTGGACGCTTTAATGGACCTGATAAATATACAACTTCCGAGAGTGACAGATTAGTACGTTTACCACTGTATTATAATATTGATAGCAATGATTTAAATAAAGTAATAAATAAAACCATTGAATTTTTTAAGGATAAATAATGAAGGTAATACATTTTTCAGCATTAGATACTGGTGGCGCAGGTATTGCAGCATATAGATATCATAAATTAATGCAGGAAATGGGCTTTGATTCCAAACTCTATGTAAGTAATAAAACTATTGAAGATGATAGTATAATTAAAATTCATATTCCTATTAGTAAATCCAATACAATTAAACAAAAAGTTAAAAATATAATCAGAAATACTTTATTTAAATTTCTTCCTGAAATAGAACTAAACGAAACAAATCCCATGTTTTGTTTTTATAATTTCAATGAATGCAAGTCTGAAGGATTAATTCCAGATTTACTGTCACAAATTGATACAGAAGGTATTTCATTTGTATTTATTCATTGGCTTGGTGGCTTTTTGAATTCCTATGATATCAAAAAAATTTATGAAAAAACTGGCGCAAAGTTTCTTTTTGCAATGATGGATTTAGAGCCAATTACTGGTGGTTGTCATTATCCTTGGATTTGTAATAAATATGAAACGAACTGTCTAAATTGTCCTGCACTATCAAATTATAATAATTTATTAGCTCACAATCAGTTAATGACAAAGGCTACAAATTATGCTTATTTAAATGCTGATATTTTTTCAAGTGCATTATATGATCTGGAATTTGCAAAAAAATCAATAATTAAATTCAAAAAATATTATCAATTATATTATCCGATTGATGATACTATTTTTGTTCCATCGAAAATCAAAACTATAAAAAATGAAATTACATTATTTGCTAATGTAAATACTGTTGAAGATCCTCGTAAAGGCTTTAATTATTTACTTCTTATTCTTTTGAAAATTGATAGACTACTAACTCATAAAGTAAAATTTCTTTGTCTTTCAAACGAGAAATATTCTGGATATAATTTTAAAAATATCCAATTTGAAGAATTTGCATTCTGTCAAAATGTTAATGATTTAGTTTCTTTATACCAAAAAACAGATATATTTCTTTGTGCATCTATAGAGGACTCTGCTCCTATGATGTTACAGGAAGCCTTGTTATGTGGTGTTCCAGCAATAACCTTTGATGTTGGTATAGGAAAGCAATTTATCGAAGATGGTAAACAAGGATATGTTGTTCCAAGATATGATGTAGATTCATTTGCAGAAAAATTACTTACAATGATAGAAAATTGCCCAGACTCAATAGAAACTTCAGAACAGATTCATAATCATATGGTTTCAATTTGTGGCAAAAAAGCAGTGAGTAATCAACTTAATACAATCTTATTGAATTAATCTTTTCTGAATAAGTCTCTGGTATAAACTTTTTCTTTTATATCAAAAAGATCATCAGACATTCTATTGGTAATTATTATATCATTTCCTTCTTTAAATGAATCCAAATCATTGTTAATCATATAACCATCAAAAACAGAAACTTTTAATGTAGGTTCATAAATACTTACCTCAATTCCATTTGCTCTTAAACCTTTCATAATACTTTGAATAGCACTGGCGCGAAAATTGTCACTACCTTCTTTCATAGTTAAACGGTATACACCTACAGTCTTAGGTTTCTTAGAAAGTATCATTTCAATAATATGATTTTTCCTTGTATCATTTGATTCCACAATTGCAGTAATAAGATTTTCTGGAACATCTTTATAATTAGCACGTAACTGTTTTGTATCCTTTGGAAGGCAGTAGCCGCCATATCCGAAGGATGGATTATTGTAAAAATCTCCTATTCTTGGATCCAGAGAAACACCTTTTATAATTGACTCAGTATTTAAGCCTCTTAATTCAGCATAAGTATCTAGTTCATTAAAATATGCTACCCGAAGAGCAAGATATGTATTTGAGAAAAGTTTTACAGCTTCTGCTTCTGTAGGATTCATATATAGAACCTGAATATCTTTCTTTTCTGCGCCCTGCTGTAGTAAATGAGCAAAACTTTTAGCTTCTTCCGAAGTGTCTCCAACAATAATTCTCGAAGGGTATAAATTATCATACAGAGCTTTTCCTTCTCGTAAAAATTCAGGTGAAAAGATTATTTTTATATCAGGATATTCCTTTCGCATTCTTTCAGTAAAGCCAACAGGAATTGTAGATTTAATTACTGCTATTGCATTTGGAAATGATTCTGAGATGTATTTTATATTTTCTTCTACAGAGGAAGTATCAAAATAATTCTTTTCATCATCATAATTTGTTGGCGTTGCAATTATGATAAATTGAGCCTCTTTAAATGCAGTTGCTCTATCAATAGAAGCAGAAAGATTCTTGGGTTTTGAAGTTAAATATTTTTCAATATATTCATCCTTTATAGGTGATACATAATTCTGGATATCATTAACACGTTTTTCAGAAATATCAAACAAGCATACTTCATTATTCTTTGAAAGGAGACATGCATTTGCAAGCCCTACATAACCAATTCCTGATACTGCAATTTTCATAATTTTATACCTTAATACTGATTATATATCTTTTTTATTAAATGATAAAAGGGTCGTAGTATAGATTTTATATAAAATACTATTTTTTCATTTCTAGTCTTTTCAGAATCTCTTCTTTTTATATATATTCTTTTATAAGCTTTCCATGCAATAACACATTCTTTCGGTTCCTGGTAAATTACATTTACTTTAGAATCTGTCAACTCAGTTTGTATATATTCAATTTTACCACAATGACTTCCAGAGCCATCAAAACCATCATTAACAACAAGAGATTGATTTGGATATAAACAATACATTTCATTTAAATATGCAGATGCAAGCCATCTGATAGCCCAGGAATTAATTTTTCCAGCTATTTGTTCTTCCAACATCTGTACATACGGAAATGTATTATCAAAATTAAAATGTTTTTCACATTTTTTTGCATGCAATTCTTCAAGTAAATCTTTACCATTTGGATTAAAAAAATCCCAGGCACGTTTCCAGGTTGCCCACCCCCAGCAATCTGCACCCTTTAAAAAGAATGTTTCAGGTAACTGTTTTTTATGAGGTTCTACATAACCATTTATACAGGCAACTTTATTATTATCTTTGTAAATGTATAAAGCATCATTCATATATTGTAAAAAATATGGTGATGTAATTAAATCATCTTCTAAAACTATTATCGAACCATATTTATTTACAATTTCAGAAACACCTGAAATTATTGATGCTGCTAATCCTTTATTTTTTTCTGATTTAATTATAGTAACATTTTTACACCATTGTTGTGATTTTGCTGCATCACGAGTTTTCTGAATTTTTAATAATTGTTCTTTTGTGGCATTTTCTTTAGGTCCATCTGCATAAATAAATAAATCAGATTTATCAGCAAGTATATTTCTAGATAAGGCTTCTAGAGTTTTTAATGTATGTTCAGGACGATTGTATATAAATAAAACAATTGGTGCATAATTATTATTCTTCTTCATATATATAATTATACAAATATATAAAACTACTAGCAATAAGGAAAATATTACTTACTTGACGTATGTATTAATAATCTTTTAAAATATATTAAGGATTTATTATGGACAACAAACTTGCATTAATTTTCACACACAAAGGTAGTTCAGATTATTTATGGTATTGCTTAGAGCAGGCTAAAAAAACAAATCCTGAAGCAAGGATTATTTTATTAGGCGATGATGCAAATAAGCCTTATGATTCTTCAATTGAACATTATCTAATTTCTGATTATTTTGAAGGTGCAACTGATTTTGAAAAAGTCTATCGCCATCAATCCTCTAATCCATACTGGTATGAATTAATCTGTTTCCAAAGATGGTTTATAATTCGTGATTTTGTTCAAAAAAATAATATTGAACAATGTTATGGTTGTGATACTGATATCATGATATATGATGATTTATCAAAATATATCCCAGAGGGAAACTTTAAATTAACAATTGCAAACAAAAATGGTCCACAATGCAGCTATTTTACTAATAAATCTATTAATGATTTTTGTAATTATATTTTAAAACAATATACAGATCCTTCAGGCCTTCAGCGTTTATTAACAAGATACAGAGGTTTTGTAGATAATAACCGGCCCGGCGGTAACTGTGATATGACAATGTTTGAGCTTTGTGAAAAAGATTATCCTGGAAGTGTTTTAGATTTTGGATTTATGACACCTCAACCTGGATTAAACAAAAATCTGGTTTACTGCTGTTCATCAAATTATGACTGGATGAAAATTGAAAAATTAAAGAACTTTACTATTGCACAAATTCGCTTTGAAGATAATAAACCTTATATTCTGGCAAAAGATGGAAATAAATACTTTGTTCCTGTTGTTCATTTTTTGGGACAATACAAACAGTTTATGTATGATTATGCAACAATTGATCAAAATAAAAAAGAATATATAAAGAACAAATTTACAACTAAAAAGCGTTTTCATAAAATTAAATATTTAATAAAGCAATGTTTACCTTTTGGAATTGTTAGTTTACTTAAAAAAAATAAGTAATATACTCTCATAGAAAATCTATTGAATATTCAGTATTTCTTTCAACTTTGGATAATAATTCAATAGATTAATCATGTTTTGGTCATTTCCACTCACAGCATTATTAATCCATAATTTTGGATAATTTCTGTCAGATCCTAAATCTATTGGCCTGAATAATGAATTATTAATTACTCGAATTTTTGTATTATTTAATACCGCTTGTGACCAGAGCCACAAATCATCTGTTTTAGGTGCTATTTCCATAAATAGTTTATCATTACAAATATCTTTATAAAATAAAGAACTATTAAATAAAGTTCCTCCAACTCCAACTGGAACAATATCGAAACCAATTGAATCATTACGAACATCAGTCCATTTTTCATATGGTAACAAATAGTGATTGTCTATCCGAATTTTAGTTCCAGAATGACATAAAATATCGTTAGAATGATTTTTTTGTGCTTCTAAAAGTAATTCTAACCAGTTTTTGTCATAATATCCATCATCATCACAAATAATTATCGTTGCATCAGGATATAATTGTAAAACAGGTACAAACTTTTTATATGAAGCATAGTTTTTACAAAATTTAATTTCTAATCCTTTTTGTATATATTTTTTTAATATTTTATTATTTATAACTGATTTTTCATTAAACTCATTTTCATCTAACCATAGAATTATTTTATCAGGTAAAATATTTTGATTAAATAAAGAAAATAAGGTGTAATGAACTTCATTAAAACGTTTTCCGTATGTTGTTAATGAAATAATTATGTTTGTTTTTTTAGAATCAATTTTAGGAATTAAATTATGTCTTTCTTTGAGTTTGACTAATCTTCTAATATTATTATTTCTGATTCTTTCTTTAGATATAAAAGATTTCGTTTTAGACAATACTACATCTAATATTTTCCATATGATTCTTTTTATTTTATATAATATATTTTTATAGAACATAAATAATAGTTATTGTTATAATAATTTGCAATCAAAAATACGATTATCATTATTTTGGATAACGGTATTAACAACAATATCAAATTGATAAGGATTTACTATCCATTTTGTATTTTTAATCGAAGAACCTAAAGAAAATACATAATCATTAGGAAGTAAACTCTTTTCAGGAATTATAAATTCAAAAACATTTTCACCTTTCTTGAATTCTGTGGAATCAGGTTTTTGAATTGATATAATTTTCTCAGCACCAAGAATTACATTAAACCACAAATCTACATTTTGACTTGGTTTTTGAACATCAGCTACAAGTCTTATTTTATATGATTGATTATAATCTATTGCTCCTGTTATTAATTTATTATCTAAAGTAAAAAATTCAATAGATAGAGGATTCATACATTCATCATAAATTCTTCCATCATTTTTCCATGTTGTAGTTGTTATTTCTGAATTATCATCTTTTCTGCCAAGATAATAATCAATACAATCTTGGATATTATCATCCTGTCTTATAATCTGTCCTTTTTGTAGAACAATACCTTTATTACAAAGGTTTTTTATTTGTGCCATATTATGAGAAACAAACAATACAGTCCTTCCCTGCCCTGTACTTAACTCATTCATTTTTCCCAGAGCCTTTTTCTGGAAGGCAGCATCGCCTACGGCAAGAACTTCATCGGCAATAAGGATTTCGCTGTCCAGGTGGGCGGCAACGGCAAAGGCAAGACGTACATACATACCGCTTGAATAGCGTTTTACAGGTGTATCAATATGTTCACCTATTTCGGAGAATTCAATGATATCGTTTACTTTGCTGTCAATTTCTGCATGGGACATACCAAGAATAGCACCGTTCATAAAAATATTTTCACGGCCGGTAAGTTCTGCATGGAAGCCTGTTCCTACTTCAAGAAGACTGGCAATGCGGCCTTTAATTTTAATTTTACCTTCAGTTGGACTTGTAATCTGGCTGAGAAGCTTGAGCAAAGTAGATTTACCTGCTCCATTATGACCGATAATTCCAACGCGGTCGCCCTGTTTAATTTCAAAGTTCAAATCTTTTAATGCCCAGAAGCCTTCTGCGGTAGGATCATATTTTGAACCAAGTTTTGCGTGCGGATCTTCTTTACCGCGAAGACGTGCCATCCAGCTCTGAATATCGCGGAAAAGAGTTCCATTATTGATTACACCTAGACGGTAATATTTTGAAAGATTTTCTACTTTGATTGCTATATCGTCTGCCATAATAATACTCCTAAATTACATCCACAAAGTTGCGTTCATTCTTGGTAAACAGAATAAGACCAAAGAATGTTAGAACAAAGGTAACGACTATACTGGTTATAATCATAGAAGGTTCCAGATTTCCTGCACCATAAAAAGCAATTCTGAAAAACTCTATAGGTGCACACATTGGGTTTACATAAGCAAGCCAGCTGAAACGAGATGGTATTTCTGATAATGGGTATACAACAGGGGTTGCATACATGGCAAGCTGAATACCAAATGTAAGAAGGAGATTTAAATCGCGGTATTTAGTTGTTAATGAACTTACAATTAAACCTAAGCTTCCGCCAAGTAAACCTATCCAGATAATGATAAAAGGGAACAGAAGTGCATACCAGCTAAGGTGTATGGGAGCTTTCTGGAAGAAGTAGGAATAAATATAAAGTACAACCAGAAGCAGAAATTGAATTGCAAGCTTTATAATATGAAAGCCACAGGTAGCAATTGGTGATGTTAATCTTGGAAAATAAACTTTTCCAAATACAGACTGATTTTGTGTAAAAGTTGCAGCACAGCTTGTAAGACATGAAGTAAAGTATGACCAGAGCATGGTTCCGGCAAAATAGAAAAGAATATATGGAATACCATCTGTTCCAACCTTTGCCATCTGTCCGAATACAAACATATACATAAAGGCAGTAATTAAAGGCTGTAATAAATACCAGATTGGACCGAGAATTGTCTGCTTATAAGCAACAACAAAATCTCGCTTGATAAACATTTTAATTAAGTATTTATAATCCCAGACATCCCTAAGATGAAGGTCTAAAAGTCGCTTTTTAGCAGTTATGATTTTATCCCAGTCTTTTTCATTTTTTACTGAAACTGCGTTTTCATTAGTATTTGTCATATTATATTAGAATACCATATTTCAGGCTTTTTTACAATTAAAAGCAATGAAGCCATGTGAAATACGTTCATTCTCAGGAGGCAACTTTTGCCATTCTCCATAAGTACGTTTCAAATAGGATTCCCAGCCTGACGGTGCTTTAAATTTTTCACTTTCAAAATCAACTTCTACGGCAGGTTCAAGTTCTGTTTTCAGCAGATAAGTTTCTGCATTATCACCCCAGGTAAAATCTGCAACCTTTTCACAAGTTTCATATTCATATGTTTGAGCAAGAACATCTATTTTTTTGCAAAGATTTTTTACTCCATATAATTTTACAAAAGGTGCAATAAAAATTGCTTTTATGATTTTTTTAATTAAATTCTGATTGACATAAAAAGGATTTGTAGTGGCAAGATCCTGTAAGTGTCTTAATTTTAGATAGCTTTCAAAAAGTGCTTGAGCGTCTTCTTTCTTTTCCGGGTAGCCATCTAATGGAAAAACATCAATCCAGATTCCGCTAATATTCTTTTTTGCTTTACCCTTTTCATAAACTATGGTATTTGTATCAATTACTTTTGCATAAGGATAAATATTCGGATTTCTGCACTTTGTGTATAATCTTGTTTCCAGATTTTCTTTTATTGGATTAAAGCCGGTTAATTCAATAAATTTATTGTAATCAGGGCGAGGCATTAAGACATCAATATCATCATCCCAGGGAATAAAACCTTTATGTCTTACAGCACCAAGAAGAGTTCCATATCCTAAATAGTATTTTAAATTATGCGAATCACAAAATGAAGCATATTCAATTAATATATTTAATTCAATTTTTTTTATTTCATCCATTGTCAGTGGAGTCTTTTTATTCATTATTATCTTCCTTGCACTGGCCTTTTTCATACGCCTTTTTTAAAGCGCTAAATATTTCTTCATTGGTATTTTCTTTTATTATTTCGCCATATTTATATTTTGAAACTTTTTCTGCCTGGGCGCCTAAATTAAAACAGGCAATTGGGATACCAGCTGCAATTAATTCTGATATAAGATATGAAAAAGTTTCTGGCCATACAGAAGGAAAAAAGACAACCGATATTTTCTGGTCGATAAGTATTTGTCTGATATTAGAAGCATCATAAGGTCCCATATAATGAATGTTTTCTGCATTAATGCAGCAGTCTTCCCTTAATATGCCGTTAATACTAATTTCATAATCTTTATCAGCAGAAAACTGTAAGAAATTTTTAACAGTTTCACAACCTTTATCAATATTTTTAATAGACCCAAAAATTGAAATTTTAAATTTTTGAGGTAATTTTTTAATTTCATCATATTTAATATATTCAAGTGAATGAGGAGTAACTTTTACTTTTTTTTCAAAAGCTGGAAAATGTTTAACAAATAAAGCCTTAGAAGATTCTGAAAATGCATAAATATCATTTACAAAAGGAAAAAAGTTTTCCCAGGATTTATGCCAGCTATTATATGTAATTTTTGTAGTAATATATTTTAAATAAGCATGTTTTATCTGTTCTTCAGATAGATATCCATCTTTGTTACATAAATGTGCATTAATCCATATACAATGAAAATCATGTAAATCATAAGAAATATATAGATCAAGAGAGGACATCCACTTAAAAAGAGAATCTATACTCATATAAGATTCTACAGCAACAATTTTTATTTCTTTCAAGTATTCTGAAAGCTTTGAAATTTGTGATGGCTTAAAATATGTTCTTATATGTGTCTCATTATTTTCAATACTGTATAAATAATCTTTATCTGCAGAAATAGTATTTCTTAGAATTATTAAATCTTTTTGATTTCCATATTTATTATTAAGATAAGTGATTGTACCACCACCGCCATTATGACAAACAACTAAAGTATATTTTTTTTGATTTTCAAGAACCAGATTTATATTGTGCGGATAAATGATTTTATATAAAAAAGAATTATAAATAATCCTATAATAAATAATCTTTAATAAACGATAAAAGAAAACTAATATAGGATTATTTTTTATTTGATTTTTCATTTAATTTTTTTATTTTCTTACTTCACCATGCAGGAAGTCATCATAAGCAATTTCTACTCCCTGTCGAACATCAACCTTAGCTTTCCAGCCAAGTGCATTCAGGCGGGTTACGTCGCAGAGTTTTCTTGGCGTGCCGTTTGGTTTTGACGGGTCCCATTCCATGCGGCAGCGGCGGCCTTCTTTTCGAACATCTGCATATACAACATCTTCGATTGTCTCTGCTAGTTCTTTGATTGTGCATTCACGACCGGTTCCAACATTTACAAAGTCACCGGTTGGAGTACGGAGGTCTGCTGCATCTTTGTTTTCCATAAGGTAAACAACTGCATCTGCTAGATCACCGGCATAAAGGAATTCGCGGAGAGGAGAACCGTCTCCCCAAAGATGAACGACGTCTTCTCCACTAGCCTTTGCCTCGTGGAACTTACGAATCATTGCAGGGAAAACATGACTTCCCTGGAGCTCGTAATTGTCTCCAAGGCCATAAAGATTTGTAGGCATAACGCTTAAGAAGTTTGTGCCGTGCTGTTTGTTGTAAGCTGTACATAATTTGATTACACTGATTTTTGCAAGAGCATAAGCATCGTTAGTCGGCTCTAAGGGGCCAGTAAGAAGGCTTTCTTCTTTAATAGGCTGCTCTGCCATCTTTGGATAGATACAGGTTGAACCAAGGTTCATCAGTTTTTTTACACCGTTTACTCGGGCTGCTTCAACTACATTAA
The DNA here is from genome assembly GCA_946537975.1 of uncultured Treponema sp. Lineage (GTDB taxonomy): Bacteria > Spirochaetota > Spirochaetia > Treponematales > Treponemataceae > Treponema_D. Next base: position 24,807 of record CAMNGG010000331.1, read on the forward strand.
AACCGATTACCATATTCTGATAGATAAAATCTGCCGGGTAAGTTGAATTAGCACCGATTCCTCCAACATGTGCTGCGGCAAGAAAAACATATTCTGGTTTTTCTTTGGCGAAAAAATCATTTACTGCGGCCTGATTCAAAAGATCAAGTTCTTTGTGGGTTCTTGTAATTAGATTTGTGTAGCCCTTTTCCTTAAGGCAGCGGAGGATTGCTCCTCCAACAAGTCCGCGGTGTCCTGCTACATATATTTTTGCATTCTTTTCCATAATTATCTATACGGTCATTGAGCCTGTCGAAATGACCGTGCTCCAATAAAGGTGGTTTCGACAAGCTCAACCACCGATTTTTTTATCTCTGGTGTAAAGTCTTTTCTGCCTTTACATACTCCATATCATGCTTCATCATGATTTTTACAAGTTCAGGGAAAGATGTCTTTGTAGGATTCCAGCCGAGAACTGATTTTGCTTTTGTCGGATCACCAAGCAGAGTTTCTACCTCTGCAGGACGGAAGTATTTCGGATCAACTTCGATGAGCACTTCGCCTGTTGCCTTGTTGTAGCCCTTCTCGTTTACCCCCTCGCCCTTGAACTCAATTTCAATACCGGCTTCTTTGAATGCGTACTGACAGAACTCACGAACTGAATGCTGTTCACCGGTTGCGACTACGAAATCATCCGGCTTGTCCTGCTGCAAAATCAGCCACATACATTCAACATAATCTTTTGCATAACCCCAGTCACGGAGAGCGTTGAGGTTACCAAGGTATAGCTTTTTCTGAAGTCCCTGAGCAATACGGCTAGCCGCCAGAGTGATTTTACGTGTTACGAAGGTTTCACCGCGGCGCTCTGATTCGTGGTTGAACAAGATACCGTTTGAACAGAACATACCGTAAGATTCGCGGTAGTTCTTCATAATCCAGAAGCCGTACATTTTTGCGACTGCATAAGGAGAGCGTGGATAGAAAGGAGTTGTTTCCTTCTGAGGAACTTCCTGTACAAGTCCGAAAAGCTCAGAAGTTGAAGCCTGATAAATACGGCAGGTCTTTTCCATTCCGAGGAAGTGAACTGCTTCAAGAATGCGGAGAACACCAGTTGCATCACAGTCAGCAGTATATTCAGGAACTTCGAAAGAAACCTGAACGTGGCTTTGTGCACCAAGGTTATAAATTTCCGTAGGCTTTATTTCACGGATTAAACGGATAAGACTTTCTGAATCAGTTAGGTCACCGTAATGCAGCTGAACTTTACGAGCCTCGTGCATATCCTTTAATGCTGTTTCAAGATAAAGGTGCTCGATACGACCTGTATTAAATGAAGATGAACGACGGATTATTCCGTGAACCTCGTAGCCTTTCTCAAGCAAAAACTCTGCAAGGAAAGAACCGTCCTGACCAGTAATACCTGTTATAAGTGCTGTTTTCATATTTATTCCTTAAAAAAAATAATATTATATTATAGTTAAAAAGGTATAAGTTTGCAATTGTTACGATATAGTTACGTTTTAAAATAACTTATTAATTGTATCAAAGTATGCTTTTCTATATTCTGTTTTTACATCAAAGCTTAAAACATCTGTATTGTATTTTTTAATGGAATTGTATCAGCATCCCAGATTAAATAATATGGCTGCTCACAAATTAATGCATAGGCCATCTTTAAAAATTGCTGAAAATACCAGCCAGTTCGACAAGTATTAGGATTTCTCTGTTTTATAACATCTTTAACAGAGGTAAAAGATAATTCTGGAAATATTTTATCTTCATCATAAAAAGTTATACACTTATTTGTATTGCATAATTTTTGTAAAGAAGATTTCCCTATTACAATGATATTGTCACTTATAAGCTCTTTAATTTTTTTCAATATGAGTTTGAAATTTTATGAAATCCTTTTCGCTACAAACAAATAATAAAGGAATGGACATAATCACCTCTTTATTTATTAAAGACTTTTTTGATTTTATGCAAGACTTTATAAATATCTGGCTTTTTTTCTAGACGGTCACCTTGTCTTTTATAGAAAATCCATTTATTCTCGTAGTATTCGAAATCTGGATCATAAGTATCTTTTCCGGATTCTCTTTCTTTTCGATTTTCATCTATCTTATGATTATGAATAACCATATTTTCTTCTGAACATTTAATATTATAATCTGAAGCATAAGCAATTTGCAAAGGTAAGTCTGCATCACCATAAAACCAGTCATAATGTTCATCAAATAAAAAACCAGTTTTTTTATTAAGAATTGCATAGTTTGCACAAGGAAAACCATATCCCCCTTCTGCAATTCTAAATGAAGGATTCTGCCCTATTCCCTTTGTTTTTAAAACAAGTAGCCCGAGATTTGAGTCTTCTTCAAAATATCTTGCTGCGTTTTTATCCCATTCTGGAAGTACAAGGCAGTCATCATTAAGATACATTACATAATCGTATTTTGCAGCCTTAATTCCTTCATTAATAATTGCCCATAAACCTTTTACACGCTTTCCATCTTTACGGGCATTGTCCAGCATTGAAATTGCATCATATTTTTTACAGATATTTTCAGTACTTTCGAAACCACCATGAAGAACCAGAATTTCTACAGGGAGTTTTGTATTTGTGCGAATAGATTCAAGACATTCTTGTAAATCTTCATCTCTTTTATATGTTGGTATAACTATTGAAAACATTTTTATCACCCCATGTCTATCGTTTTAATATCTTTTTAATGATTCTTTTAAAATTTTGTGGAAGTATTTTCTTGATTATTTTTTTGACTTTCTTTTTTATAAAGTATGGTTTATAGATTTTCTTAAGATAAGGCTCCATAAATCTAAAAGAAAAGTATTGAGGTAAAAGCTGTAAAGACATTAATACATCTTCTTCTTTTGTATTGTTTTTAATTACTGAAACAAACCAGTTATATAAATGAGTTTCTGTAATATTATACAATTCTTCAAATTGTGTACCTTTTTGTAAAAGAAAATCCTTTAAATATGTTAATGATATATATAACGATTTAGCGTGAATTAAATTACTTTCATAGGAATTCTGCTTAAAAGAAATACCACCTTCATTAATATAATTTACTATTTTTATATCTGACTGGATATATTGTTTAGTAAAGGATGAAATACAAATAGATTCGTAAGTATCATCTCCAGTTCTGATATAGCCTTCCTGCATGGCATTAAAGGCTTCTTTTAATAATTCTGTTTTATATAATTTATTCCATATATTAACTTTTGGTTTTGCGGATTTGTAGTATTCAATTCTTGGTTTGGAATCATCCCAGGGCATAGGAGTATTTACTTCGTTGTCTGGTCTAGATACATATGAAAATTCACAAACATCAAAATCTTTTTTTTCTATCACTTCATTATTCAATTTTTCAAGGGCATCTACAAAAAAATAATCATCTCCATCTAAAAATAGAATATATTTACCTTTTGCATTTTTTACACCAGTCATTCGTGCAGCATGTGAAGAAGAATTCTTACTATGTCTATATAATTTGACATTTTTATTCAGAGTCTGATATTTTTCTATAAGCTTTATTGTTCCGTCTGTAGAACAATCATCTACTATGACTAACTCAAAATTCTGAAAAGTTTGATTTAGAACAGATGATATTGCTCTTCTTAAACAGTTTTCCTGATTGTAAGCAGTAAGAATTATTGAAAATAATGGAGAAGTATTTTCCTTTAGTACAATGGGAAAATTTATTACGGATTTTTCTGTATTCAAGTTTTGCAAAGAAGATGTTACAGAAGGAAAACTATCTGCAATATCATTTATCCAGTATTCAGGAATAATTGCTTTTTTTTCTACATTTTTATTTAAATAATGGCTCCACCAGCTGAAAGAAGAGTTACTTAGAATATTATATTTACAATGAGACATTAAGAATATATCCCATTTATTATCTTCCGGTTTTTCATTACCTGTTATAAAATGAACTGTTTTTCCTTTATAATCCAGATTGTTCTTTGCCCATTCCAAATCATCAGAAAAAACAAAGAATTCAGGTTCAGATATTTCTTTAAGTATTTCATCTATAGCATGATTAAAATAACTTTTGGTTGCAATATTTCCCATTAAAAAATGATTATTATAATCACCGCATCGTACATGAATTGAAACTGAAGTTTTAGATGAATTTATTTTAGAAAGCCAGATTTTATTATTTTCATTTATTTGATTTGAAAAAATATCCTCATAATCTAATAATCGATCTTCAAAAAACTTAAGATTCTGCCAATATCCATCAAAAAATACATTTTCACCAGTTGGTATAAAATCATCAAAAGTTTCATCTGTTACTATTTTTTTGATTTTATTCACCATCTTATTATTAATTTTAAATGGATTTTTATCGAGCATATATCCACCATGGATGGCATCTGTTCTAAACCAGGTAGTATTACAAACAATTTTTTCATCAGGAAACTTTTTATGAAGATAATATGCAAAATTTAATTGAAAAAGTTGATTTCCGAAGCCGCTTTTTATATTAACTACAAACATATTTATTTTAAGTACTCCAGATACATAGAATCAAAAACATTTTTATATTTCTGAACTCTATTAAAATTATCTATAACGGCATTAATTCTATTTTTGTAATCTTCTTCATTACAGTTCTTTAGAAGTTTTTCAATATTGTCAAAATCCTGTAAGTTTAATTTTATTATACCATCCTCATTAAAAAAATTACCGATTTTTGGAGCTCCACAATAAATTGGAATTGTCATTGAAAGAAAAGCATTTGTTAATCTTTCTGTAAAATAATAATCATCTATTTCATTTTCAACAATAATAGTATAACGGTAATCCTTAAGAACTGATGCTAATGAAGCAGGTATTCCGCCGTCAAATGTTCCATAGGTATCTGCAAGTTTTTCTGTTTTACATTTATTTGCAAGAGCAACACGTTTTTTATGCATATCACACATTACTTTTTTTGAAGAAAGAAATGAAATATTTTTTGTTTTCTGCCTGCAAAGATTTTCATCTATTATTTCATCTGGATTTCTGCCATACCAGGGAGTTGCTTGAAAAGGTACAAATACGGCATTTGGTACATCATCAAGTATTTTTGCCGAATAAGTAAAAATTTTGTCAAAATCTTTATATAAAGATGGATTATTTTGAAAGATTAAATAATCATTTGGAACTATAGATTGAGATTCATAAAGAATACCATATTTTTTCTTTGGTTTTCCGACCTGTTCAAGCATACAATTATGTGTATAAAAATGAGTTCCCAACCCAAAATTAAATCTATCCATTAAAAAATATTTAGAATTAAAAAAATAAGGATCATGAGCAGAATGAAAATCTCGGAGAAAGAATAATTCCATTTTTTCTCCTTCTTTATTATAAATTTCTGGATATTTGATATCAAAAGTCATTCCAGTATTATAAATAGGTAGATATGTCTTTCCATATATGTCTGATTTTATAGACATTCTCTCTGGGTTTTTACCAAATAAGTTCATCAGAAAATATTTCATATCAAATTATTATAACTTTTAAAACAATAGCATTCAATAAAAAACTTTGCAGGAACATTAGTTATAGCATTTTTTTGTTATTCGTGATAAATTTCTATTATCAGGTATTAGAATCAGGTATTGGGGAATTTCATAATGCTTTATGATATTATTATTTTACCTATTGAAACAGTAATTGACTGGGTATTTACATTTTGTTTTAAAAAGTTTTCCTCCTTTGGAATTATATCTTGTATTTTTGGTGTAAGCCTAGTAATCAACTTTCTTGCGCTTCCTATATATAATATTGCTGATAAACTTCAGGAAAAAGAAAGAGCAATCTCCAACAAACTGGCTGCGAATGTAAAAAGAATCAAAGAAACCTTTAAGGGCGATGAACAATTTATGATTCTACAAACTTATTACAGGCAGAATCATTATCATCCTCTATATGCTTTGCGCAGTTCACTTTCTATTTTAATTGAAATTCCTTTTTTCATTGCAGCTTATCATTATCTAAGTAATTGCGACAGACTTTTTGGGGCCAGCTTCTGGATTTTCAAAAACCTTGGAGCTCCCGATCATTTTACAGCATTTAACCTGGGTACTCATATTCTACATTTAAATATTTTACCAGTCCTTATGACACTTATTAATATTGTTTCTGGTATTGTATATTCTAGAAAAGCTCCCTTAAGAGAACAAATTCAGATTTACGTCATAGCATTAATATTCCTTGTTTTGTTATATAATTCACCAAGCGGGCTTGTAATTTATTGGATATTAAATAATCTTTTCAGTTTGCTTAAAAATATCGTATTAAAAACAAAATATCCAAAACAAATTACTTTTATTTTTATATGCAGTTTATTAGTTTTATTCACTACTTATTTCTGGCTCTTTCAATCAAATACTCCAATCTGGAAAAAAGAAATTTTAACAGCGTTTACCGTCTTTTTTATCTCAATTCCTTTTATTGTAAAATTTATAAATAAATATTTTTCTAAATATATAAAATCCACAAAAGACTCTTTTACAAATTTCAATACAAAAGAACAGTTTATAATTTTTATTCTGACTGCACTTTCTTTATGTTTTTTATCAGGTCTGTATCTCCCATCAAGTGTTATTTCAACAAGTCCGAATGAGTTTTCATTTTTAGGTACTATAGCTTCACCACATTACTATATCAGATCATCTTTCTTTATGTTTTTTGGAATTTTTATTGTATGGCCTTGCTGTATTTATTTTATGTTTGATAAAAAAGTAAAAGCTATATTGCCTGTTTTTTTTGTTTCATTATTCTTTTTCACTCTTGCAAATATTTTCATTTTTAAACCAGAATATCAAAGTATTTCTTCTTCATTTGAATTCTCCGATAACTCTTTCCTTTATGAAATCCCAAAATATTTTTCTATTCTGCCTCTTTTTGTTATTGCTGTTTCGATTGCTTTTTATTTCTTCTTATTCAAAAAAAATAAAACCTTTATTTTGACTATTGTTATTTGTTCAATATTGTTAGCTGAAACAATTTCCTCTATTTACAACATTAAACAGATTTCTAACACTTATGAAGCTTATAAGAAAATTTATACTGCTAAAAAAGAAATAACTGAAATAAATGAAGTACAGCCTTTATTTCATCTTTCGCAAAATGGGAAAAATGTAATATTGATATTTTTAGACAGAGCTGTATCTTCTTTCTTTCCATACGTTATAGATCAATTTCCTGAATTGGAAAAAGAATTTGACGGTTTTACTTATTATCCAAATACTTTGAGTTATGGTTGCAATACCTTAAATGGCTTTCCTCCAATTATGGGAGGATACGAATATACTACAGATAAGATTGACAGCAGAACAAATGAATTGTTAAGAGATAAACACAACGAAGCCTTAAAGGTTCTACCAAAGTTATTTTCAGATTCTGGTTATAATTTAACAATTGCAGAACCAACAATGGCAAATTATCACTGGTACAACGACATTTCAATTTATTCTGATTTCCCTAATACATCTGCTATAAACATAACCGGAGATTATGCAAAGCTTTATAAAACAGAAAAGAATATTTCATACATCACTGATGATGAAGGAAAGTTTTGTAATAAAAATATAAAAAACTTTTCAATCTTACAAGGCTTGTATCCTCCCCTAAGAGTAATGTTTTATAATACTGCAATGGAATCTGGTAATTCGTTAATGGATTATTTTATTACCAATTATAGCACTCTTTATTATTTAGATAAGCTGACTGATGTAAGTAGTAAAAATAATAATTTCATATTTATAGGAAACGACACTCCTCATTCACCAATTTTTTTAAATGAAGATTTTGAGATTCCAACAGATGATATTTCAATAACTTCCAGAAACTATGATTCTTCAGATTCTAATATAATAAAAGATTATGATGTAAACGCCGCAACGATTCTTCAATTAGGAAAATATTTTGATTATCTTAAAAAGAACAATTGTTATGATAATACTAGAATAGTAGTCGTTGCAGATCATGGGTGTAATCATAGTTATTCTGACTTTCAGGATTTTGATGATCCAACAATTCCTGCAAGCTATAATCCTCTTTTACTTTTTAAGGATTTTAATTCTACAAACGGAATACAAACAGATAATTCATTAATGACAAATGCGGATCCTCTCTTTCTTTTGAAACAAGGTTTGAATCTTTCTGATAAAAATCCATTTACAGGAAAACCTTTAATTCAAGATGATAAAACTAATATAAGAGTTTATCCTTTACAAGACGGTGGAAACAATCCAACATATAATATGGACAGAACACAGTTTATGACTAAGAATCCGAGTTATGAAGTGAAGGAAAATATTTTTGTTCCAGAAAATTGGAAACAATTTACATATACTCCTTAATAAACTTAAATATATTTGGAAGTAATTTGAATATGGCAAACTTTTTTTATTTATTAATAATCTACCCCCTCTATCAGATTATAGAATTCTGCTACACTCTAAGCGACGGCATAGTAAAGAATCCCGGGCTTGCAATTATTGGCGTTAGTCTTGCGGTAAGTTTCCTCTGCCTTCCTCTTTATATCATAGCGGAGCGCTGGCAGGAAAAAGAAAGACAGACTCAGGCTAAGCTGAAACCAGGCATAGACCGGATTAAAGCTGTTTTTAAGGGTGATGAGCAGTATATGATTTTGACAACCTTTTACCGCCAGAATCATTATCATCCGATGATGGCACTTCGTTCTTCTATCAGTCTTTTAATTCAGATTCCATTCTTTATTGCGGCCTACCAGTTTTTAAGCCAGCTTGAAGCCTTAAAAGGAACAGGCTTTTTCTTTATTAAAGATCTTGGCTCTCAGGATGCACTTTTTCATATAGGAAGCTTTCCTGTGAATGTTCTTCCAATTGCCATGACTCTTATAAACATTGCGGCTGGAGCAATTTATACAAAGGACCATCCTCTTAAGGAAAAGCTTCAGATTTATCTGATGGCCCTCTTTTTCCTTGTATTTCTCTACACCTCTCCGAGCGGACTTGTTTTCTACTGGACCCTTAATAATCTTTTTAGTCTTGCGAAAAATGTCTTTTATAAACTCAAAAAGCCTCTTAGAGCCCTGTATTTTTGCCTTCTAGCAGGGGTTCTTTTTATAGACTGGTATCTGATTTTTAAGCATGGAGGTTTTATATATCGCCGGCTCACACTTGTTGCGGCCCTGTGTATCATTCCGCTTGCACCACTTTTGATAAAGGCTATCAACTGGCTTTTGAATACAAAACTCAAAAGCTTCTGCGAAAACGACCGTACCCGCAATACACTTTTCTTTACCTCCGCAACAGCCCTTGCAATTCTCATGGGTTTTGCAATTCCTTCTTATGTAATTTCCTCTTCTCCTATTGAATTTTCATTTATTGATAATTATTCTTCTCCCTTCTTCTTCCTGCGATATAGTCTTTTCCAGAGTATAGGTTTGTTCATTGTATGGACAAGCGCCCTTTACTTTTTATTCAACAGGAAAATCAAGGCAATAATTACAATTCTTTTGTCTATGATTTGTTTATGTGGAATCTGCAATGCCTTTATTTTTGGAGGAGAATATGGAGCCATATCAACAATTTTAACCTTTACAAATGCCGGCCAGATTACCCCTTCAAAAGCTTTTGCTTTAATAAATCTGCTTGTCTGTTTTGCAATCTTTGCTTTAATTATTATCTGTCTTCTTTTTAATAAGACTAAGATAATAACTTTCCTTACAGGCATCTCTCTTGTTGCATCCTTTGGAATCTGCATTATCAATTCTATTCCTATTAAAAAAGGTTACAATCAGGCAAAAGAGCTGAAAGCCAGTGGAGAAAAAGCGGATACCCTTAAACCTGTTTTTAATCTTTCTAAAACTGAAAAAAACGTAATAGTGATTATGCAGGACCGGGCACTTTCCACGATTTTCCCTTATATTCTTGAAGAAAGACCTGAACTTAAAAATCAGTTTGAAGGCTTTACTTATTATCCAAACACTGCCTCTTTCGCAGGCTTTACTCTTTATGCAGTTCCAGCTGTATACGGTGGTTATGAATATACTCCCGAAGCAATGAACCTTCGCAGTTCGGAGGCTCTGGTGGATAAACATAATGAAGCCTGCAAAATGATGCCGGTCCTTTTTGATCAGAACGGATTTACTTCTACTGTAACTGATATTTCCTGGGCAAATTATGTATGGATTCCAGATCTCCGTATTTATGATGATTATACTCAGATAAAAAAAAGACCTACTATTCGAGTCTACACTGATTACTGGCTTAAAAATCATCCTGATGTGAAAGGCTTTTCAAAACAAAGTGATTTTCTTAAACGCAACTTCTTCTGGTTTTCTTGCTTTAAGATTATGCCGGCTCTTTTGCGGGAAACTATTTATGACGAAGGACACTGGTGGCAGGCAAAATCTGGAAATGAATTTATCGAAGATTTTCTTAATTCCTATGCTGTTCTTGACTATCTTCCTGAGCTTACAGAAACAAACTCACAAAAGCCAACCTTTACCCTGCTTGTAAACGATGCGACTCATGAACCAGCTATGACTGGGTATCCGAATTATGATTTAACAACTTCTGATATTGGTCCCGGACCTTTAGATGATGATCCTCATTTCAATTGTAACTCTTCTGCCCTTTACCGTCTTGGCGAATATATGGAATATCTGAAAAAAGAAGGAGTTTACGATAATACAAGAATCATAATTGTTGCGGACCATGGTGGCGGCTGTAAATTTGACAATATGGTTGATTTTTCCTATTACACACCATATAATCCCCTGCTTCTTGTAAAAGATTTTAATTCAACCGGTGAACTTTCAATTGATGAAACCTTTATGACAAATGCAGATACACCTCTTCTTGCAACCCAAAACCTTATAGAAAATGCAACTAATCCTTTCACAGGAAATATGCTAAAAGATACAGTGAAAAAAGATATAGTATATACTGCTTATGGTGAATGGAATCCTGATGGACAAAACAAAAACACTTTCAAAGTTGAAAGCTGGAGTAATGTTCATGATAAAGTTAATGAATATGAATACTGGGGATTTGATAAACCTGAAAGCTTGAAGGAGGAAAAACAATGATTCCAGCAATCTCAACCACAACATTCCTTTACATCGACCCGGGAACAGGTTCAATGCTCTTTTCTATTTTGATTGGAGCAGCAGCAACCCTTTTCTTTTTAGGAAAAGCCGCCTGGATAAAGCTTAAGGTTCTTTTTACAGCAAAAAAAGGAGGCGTTTCCACCACAGCAGATTCCAATTACAAAAAATATGTCATCTATAATGAAGGCCTTCAGTACTGGAACACCTTTAAACCGGTTTGTGATGAATTTGAAAAGCGGGGCATTGAACTCACCTACTATACCTCTGCTCAAAATGATCCCTGCTTTGAAATGGACTACAAATTCGTAAAGCCGGAATTCATTGGAGAAGGCAACCTTGCCTTCGTAAAGCTTAATATGCTCTCTGCAGGTTTTGTATTAATGACAACACCAGGACTTCAGGTGTATCAACTAAAACGCAGCAAACGTGTTGCTCATTACAGCCACGTACTTCACATGCCAAATGATGCAACTACATATCGTTTGTTTGGTCTTGATTATTTTGATTCTGTTTTGCTTACAGGTGATTATCAGAAAGAAGATATTCAGACACTAGAAAAGCAGAGAGGCATAAAAGCAAAAGAGCTTATAACTGTAGGCTGTTCTTATCTCGATGTTTATAAAGAAAACATTGCAAAAATCCCGGAAGAAGAAAATCATCCCTTTACAGTTCTTGTTTCACCAAGCTGGGGAGATGTCGGAATCCTTAAAAAATTTGGAGAAAGGCTTCTTGATCCTCTGGCCGCAACAGGCTGGCGAATTATCATACGCCCTCATCCACAATCAAAAAAATCAGAAGCCGAAATGCTGGCCCGTCTCGAAGCCCGTTATAAGGAAAATTCAAATATTGTATGGGATTACGAACGACAGAATATTTACAGCTTAAAAAAAGCAGATATTATGATTTCTGATTTTTCCGGAATCATTTTTGATTATACCTTCCTTTGCGATAAACCGGTTCTCTATATCAATGACGGAATGGATTTACGCCCTTATGACGCTTATGATTTAGGGGACAAAAAGCTCTGGCAGTACTCAAGCCTTGAAAAGTTTGGCAAAAAGCTGGATGAAAAGGATTTCAACAACATTAAAGAAGTAATTCAAAATATGAGCGACAGTAAAGAACTGGCAGATGCCAGAAAAACAGCAAAAGCACAGGCCTGGATGTACGAAGGACAGGCCGGAAAACGAATAGTAGACTTTATGCTTCAAACATGCCTATAATAGAAAATCCGTTAAAAAACGAGCCGAAAGGGTCGTTTTAGGATTATCGAAAGAATGGCTCAGAGGCAAGCTATGCTTGCCGATATGACATATATAAGGAGAATTAAACATGTCAAAAACAGTTTACCTTGGAATTACAGGAGACATCATTCACCCTGGAATTATCAATATCATTAATGAAGGTGCAAAGCTTGGTGAGCTTACAATCGGCCTTCTTACAGACAGTGCAATTGTTTCTCACAAACGCTTACCTTATCTTACTTATGAACAGAGAAAAACAGTTGTTGAAAATATCAAAGGTGTTGCGAAGGTAATTCCTCAGGAAGAATGGAGTTATGTACCAAACCTCAAAAAATTAAAACCAGATTATATTATCCATGGTGATGACTGGAAAACAAATTATCTCAACCATATTCGCGATGAAGTTTTTGAAGTTATGAAGGAATGGGGCGGACAGGTCGTTGAGATTCCTTATACACAGGGAATCAATTCCTCTGCCCTTGCTGCAAATGCATCAAGCATTGGAACAACCCCAGATGTACGCCGTGCTACCCTTCGCCGCCTTATCGCGGCAAAACCTATCGTAAGGATTATGGAAGCTCACAGCGGACTTTCGGGCCTTATCGTAGAAAATGCAGAGGTTGCAAAAGAAGATGGAATTCATCGCTTTGACGGAATGTGGTCTTCTTCCCTCACAGACTCTACCAGCAAGGGTAAGCCCGATATTGAAGCCGTTGACCTTACAACCCGTATGCATTCATTAACTGATATTCTTGAATGTACAACAAAGCCAATTATTTACGATGGTGATACAGGAGACATTCCGGAGCACTTTGTATTTACCGTACGAACACTTGAACGCAATGGTGTTTCCGCAGTTATTATCGAAGATAAAAAAGGCCTCAAGAAGAACTCCCTCTTTGGAACAGAAGCAAAACAGGTTCTTGCAACTGAAGAAGAATTCTGCGAAAAGATTGCAGCCGGTAAAAAAGCCCAGGTTACAAAAGACTTTATGATTATTGCCCGTATCGAAGAAATTATTGCGGGCTACAGTGTAGACGAAGCAATCACAAAAGCCTTTGCCGCAGTTCGCGCTGGTGCCGATGGTGTAATGATTCATTCAAAGGATAAGAGCGGAATGGACATTAAGGAGTTCTGCCAGAAATTCCGGGCAGAATACAAGAATATCCCAATCGTACTTGTTCCAACAACCTACAATCAGTTTACAGAAAAAGAACTCGCCGAGTGGGGTGCAAACATCATCATTTATGCAAACCACATGCTGCGTGCAAGCTATCCTGCAATGAAAAAATGTGCCGAAACAATTTTGCAGGCAGA
>CAMNGG010000332.1 GCA_946537975.1 uncultured Treponema sp.
TTATTTACTAGCCTTAATCTTAGCATCAACTTCGATCTGATGCTTTTCTGTATCGAACTTGTAGAGGTCATCAAAGCCGAAGCCCTTAACTTCTGCAGCAAGCTCGTCCCACATCTTATCGAATTCTGCATCGTTCTTAGCAAAAATCATACGCCATGAAGCATCGCAAACAGCCTGGTTAACCTGATTTCTGATTACTGAAATATCAGGAGTATCTGAAGGAAGGCTTACAGAAACTGATGGAGATACAACAAGCTTATTGTTCTTTTCCATCCAGTTTGTAGCGTCTGAAGCATTATACTTTGCTTCCCAGTCTTTTCTCATCTGAGTCATGTTCTTCTCTTTGTAAGAAGCCCAGTACTGAGGAGCATAGATTTCTCCAGTAATTGGGTTTGTACATTCAGATTTGCAGATCCACTGGTTAATAGCGTTATTACCATCGCTGTAGCCGCCGCCACCAAACTCTGCTGGAACAGGAAGGTTATCCATAAGAGCGTTGTCGTTCATCTGCTCATACTTACCGTTAGCAAGCTTCTTATAGTTGAAGCCTTCAAGACCAATGTGCTGATACTGACATCCTTCTGGGGAAGCATACCAGTCAAGGAACTTCATGATTCTTTCATATTTTGCAGGGTCAACATTTGCACCTACACCAAATACACGGCCGCTTCCAAAGTAAGCATCTGAATCAGTATAGTAGTTCTGATCCTGTACAGGGATAAAGCAGAAGGCTGTTCCATCCTGATAGCGGGCAGTTGTATTCCAGAAGCCGATTTCCCAGGTATACCAGATGAAGTCTACCTGACCGTTAGAAATCTTAGCACATACAGAGTTCCAGTCCTGAGTTCCTGAGTCAGGGTCAACAACACCCATTCTCTTACCCTTGTTAAGGAACTTAAGCATCTTATAGTAAGCTCCATCCTTTGCAGTAAGCGGATAGAAGGTGTTATCTGGACGAAGTACGGCAGAACCCTTAATCTTGTCGCCATACCAGGTAGTAAGCTGAACAACGTTGGCAATACCAATCATACCATCACCACCGTCCCAGTCTGGCCAGAGAGAAAGAGGATAAGCCGGGTCACCCTTTTCGTTTGTTGGATGAACCTTTCTGATTTCTACAAATGCATTCAGAAGATCATCAAGATTCTTAATTTCCGGAGCACCAATTTTGTTATAGAGGTCCCATCTGAGCTGTGGAAGAGAATAAATTCTTTCTGCTGTTACAGATGTTGGAGAGGTATCCATCATTTCTGTTGGAATACCATAATATTTTCCAGCGGCATTGTTAGGCAAAGCTTTGTTGAAGGTTTCAAGCTGCTTGCTGAACTTCATAAGATTTTCGCTGCCTGTAATTTTGTCACTGATATCTTTAATAAGACCAGCTTCGAGACAATCATTAAACTGAGTAGCATCAAGAATAACAATGTCTCCCAGATTACCTGAGCTTGCTCGTGTCTGGAAGATAGCATCTCCTGCAACCTGAGGAGCAATAATGTTAAGCTCAATATTGAACTTATCTTTAACAATCTTGCCAAACCAGCCTGTCTGCATACCCTGATAGTTAGCAGCAACGTCATAAATTTCAAAAGTCATTGGTGAATTGTCATCAGCAACCTTTGAAGCCTTTTTACCGTTTCCACAGCTGCTCAATAAAGCAGCAGAAACAGCCATCATAGTGATAACAGAAAGAATTTTTCCTTTTTTCACTTTGATTTCCTCCTTTTAATTTTTTTGCTTTTTTATATCAACCCTTTACTGCGCCAATCATGATTCCCTTTGTAAAGTAACGCTGGAATACAGGATAAACACAGATAATAGGAAGAACTACAATTACCGAAACCGTCATTCGGATTGAAGTAGCCGTCTGAGCATGGGCAAGGCTGGCAGCCATAGCGGCAGCAGAAGTTGAGTTATTTACAAGAGCTTTAAGCGAACTTGCCTGATTTATATACTGATAGAGAGTAAACTGCAGGGTGTACAATTTTGGATCTGTTACAAGAAGCAGTGTATCCTGGAAAGAGTTCCACTGGGCAACTGAAGCAAAAATTGCAACCGTAGCAATAATAGGTTTAATTACAGGAAGAATAATACGGAAAAATATCTGGAGCGTTCCAGCACCATCAATTACCGCTGCTTCTTCCAGGGAATCTGGAATACTTTCCACAAAGGTTTTACAAAGAACTATATAGAAGGGCTGAACCGCAACCGGGAAAATATAAGCCCAGAAATTATTTGTAAGATGCAGGTTTCTCATTGTAATAAACCATGGAATAATTCCCGCATTAAAATACATTGTAGCAACACAGAAACGGTACCAGAGCTTTCTCTTCCACAAGGTCTTTTTGGTGAACATATATCCCAGGAAGCCGGATACCACAACTGTAAAAATTGTTCCAATCACGGTACGCAGGATAGAAATTTTAAAAGCTGTTACAAGTCCGTTTATCTTCATTACCTGCTTATAGTTATTAAGGTGAAACTTAAGCGGAACAATCAGAACCTTACCCCGCTCGCTAAGGTCATTTGCACTTACCGAATTAATGAGAATATAGTAGAAAGGATAAACGCAAACAAAAGCAAAAATTGTATAAATTACATAAGTTGAAATATTGATGATATGATCTTCAAGTGTCAGACGTTTTAAACTCATATCTTCCTCCTCTTTAAATAAGGCTTTCGCCGCGGATTCTCTTAGAAACCCAGTTAGTTACACAAAGCAGGATAATACTTACAAAGGTTTTCAAAATACTGATAGCTGTTGAAAGAGAATATCCGCCGCTACCCATAGCGAGGTTGTAAACGTAAAGGTCCAGAACTTCAATTTTGGCCTTGTTGAAGGAGTTTGCAAATACAAAGTACTGCTCCATTCCGTTTGAAAGAAAATTTGCAAGGCTGAGCATTACAAGAACAAAATAGGTTGGAAGAATACAAGGAATTGTAACATGCCAGATTCTCTGCATTCTGGAAGCTCCGTCTATCATAGCGGCTTCCATAAGAGAGTCATCAATTCCGGTGATTGCGGCTATGTACATAATAGCTGCCCAGCCGGCGTTCTTCCAGGTAAGCCATACCCACTGCTTAAACCATACATGGCTCGAAGACTGCAGGAACATAATAGGCTCATCTATAACTCCCATATTCATAAGTACAGAGTTTACAGCACCGGTGCTATTGAAAACACTGAAGGCAATGGAATACACCAGAACCCAGCTGATAAAGTTTGGAAGTGTTGTTACAGTCTGAACAAATTTCTTAAAAGGAACGGATTTAATTTCATTCAGGAAGACTGCGAAAATCATTGGAAACCATGAGAACAAAAGGCTGAGTCCGCTCATTGCAAAGGTGTTGGTAAGAACCTGCAAAAGTTTTTTTACTTTTACCGGATTTTCAACCATTGAGACAAACCATTTGAAACCAACAAATTTATTCCAGGAAAGAGGAAAAGGCGGTTTGTAGTCAAAGAATGCATATACCCAGCCATAAAGCGGATAATAAGCAAAAACAGCTATAAGCAGCAGAAAAGGAAGGATTAGAAGAAAATCTTTTAAGGAGTTTTTCTGCTTTGCAGTTTTTATGAATTTCATATTCACCTCAAACTTTTAGATTAATAAGTAAAACGTTTTAGTAAAACGTTTTACTTATTATACCACGCTTTTGCCATAAGTCAATTTTTTTCTAGGGGATTTTACTGATTGAATCACTCGGACTGGTCTACTTTATCCAACTTTATCCATATACTTCCACCATTTCATAAAAAGTGGTATTATCGAAATGCATTTTCATTATAGGAGGGTACATTATGGTACCAGTATTAATTAAAGATTTACTGTCTTCTAAGCCAGAGGGGCAGAAGGTAACAGTATGTGGTTGGGTGCGCACTGTCCGCGACTCAAAGGGTCTTGTTTTTATTCAGGTGAACGATGGAAGCTGTTTCTCTAATATCCAGCTCACCTTTGACCGCAATAATCCTTCTAATAATGCAAATGTAAATGAAATCGAAGCTGAACTCAAAAAGCTCAACACTGGAGCAAGTCTCCGCGCTGAAGGACTTCTGATTGAATCTCCTGCAAGCGGACAGGCTGTAGAAGTAACTCTCGAAAGCCTTAAGTGCCTTGGTCAGGCAAATCCTGATGAATATCCATTGCAGAAGAACAAGATGTCTATGGAGTACCTGCGCGACAATGCTCATCTTCGTGCCCGCACAAACACTTTTGGTGCTGTTTACCGTATGCGCAACCAGATGGCTTTTGCTGTGCACTCCTTCTTTCAGGAGCGCGGCTTTCAGTATATTAATGCACCGGAAATTACCTGCAGCGACTGTGAGGGAGCAGGCGAAATGTTCCAGGTAACAACTCTCAGTCTTGAAAAGATTGCTGAGATGGGTGTAAAGGCCGGTGCCGGTGGAATGAAAATCGAAGATGCTCATAAAATCGTAGATTACAACAAGGACTTTTTTGGAAAGAAGGCCAGCCTCACAGTAAGCGGCCAGCTCGAAGCTGAAACTCTTGCTACAGCCCTGAGCCGTGTTTACACCTTTGGACCTACTTTCCGTGCAGAAAACTCTAACACTCCACGCCACCTTGCTGAGTTCTGGATGATTGAACCAGAAATGGCTTTCTACGACCTCAACGACGACATGGACATTCAGGAAGACTTTGTAAAATATCTTTTGAACTGGGCTCTCACAAAATGCCGCGAAGACCTTGCCTTCTTTGACAAGAGAATTCAGCCTGGCCTTATCGAAAGTCTTGAAAAGGTAGCTAAAGCTAAGTTCACCCGCATAAGCTACACACAGGCTATTGAAGATTTGGAAAAGGCAGCGGCTAACGGCGCTAAGTTTGAATTCAAGCCTTACTGGGGCTGCGACATCGCAACTGAGCACGAGCGTTATCTTACAGAAAAGATTTACAACGGCCCGGTTATGGTTTTCAACTATCCAAAGGAAATCAAGTCTTTCTATATGAAGCAGAATGACGACGGCAAAACTGTAAAGGCTGTAGACGTTCTGGTTCCAGGAATCGGCGAGCTTATCGGCGGTTCTGAGCGCGAAGAAGATTACAGCAAGCTTAAGGCAGAAATCGAACGCCGAGGAATGGACGAGTCTATCTACGACTGGTACCTCGACCTCCGCAAGTTCGGTACAGTTCCACACTCAGGCTTCGGTTTGGGCTTTGAACGCCTTATGCGCTACGTAACAGGTATGGAAAACATTCGTGATGTTATTCCTTATCCTAGAGCACCTAAGTTGGCAGATTTCTAACAGGTTATAGGTGCCAGGTTTTAGGTTCTAGGGTAGTTGGGGGAAGTATCCCCCTCGCTCGCACTTCGTTGCTCACTACCCCCTCTGCGGGCTCAAACGCCGCCCGCAACGCCTGCTTTCCTGGCACCTGACACCTGAAACCTAGAACCTAAAAATATGACAAACAGGCTGAAAATTTACTTCAAAAAAGTTTTCTCTCGCTTCTCTCAGATGCTTTACCTGACGCTTTCGAACTTTACGAAAAATGCCCTGTGGGAAAGTGCTTCGGCCTGTGCCTTTGGTTTTATTTTTTCTTTTATCCCGGTCACCATGATTATTTTTACGGTGCTGGTAGGAATCTTACGAATCTATCCCAACATCTATAACTTTATAATCAGCTTTACAGAACAGTTTGATGCCGTTGTAAAAATTACGCCGGTGCTGGACAGGCTGCTGCAAATCCGTTCCTTCTCTTCCTTTAATATTTTTCTTGCCGTATGGATAGTTTGGATGGCCCGCAAGCTTTTTAACTCTATCATCATTTCCATGAACAAGGTTTTCCGCTCGGTTTCTAAACGCAAGTCCTGGTTCAATCAGATTCTGACTTTTATCATTGAGTTTTCAATTACTCTGATTATTGCCGTCATTATTATTGCAGCCTTTGTTTTATCACGGATTATGTCACTGTCCTTTTTCCAGACCCTGCTTGCCTATTTTCCGCTTTTGCAAAAACAGAGCTCTTCAAATCTTGGCACCTTTGTTCTTTATTTAATTCTTTTCATAAGTACTGTACTTGCCTACCGTATAATTCCAGGAACAAAGCCTCTGCTCCGCCGCTGTATTTTTTATGCGGCTTTGAGTACAGCGGCTTTCTTTATTGTTTCCTGGTTCCTCAACATGTTTATGAATGTCACAAACTACAATACCGTTTATGGAACAATCAGCTCACTTGTAGTTTTGATGATGAAGGTTTACCTCTTCTTTATAATCTTCCTTTTCTGCGCACAGATGATTTACGTTTCGCAGTTCTTTGTTACCCTTCTTCGCTCAGAAATCTATCTGCTTCCAACCTTTGAATCTAAGGGAATAGGAAACTATCTCCGCCGATTTCTCTTTATTAATCCTTCTGAAATTCAAACTAAAGAAAACACTGTAAAGCTTGAGATTGGAGAAACTCTTTACCGCAAGGACGAGAAGGTTACCCGTGTATATTTTTTGAAGAGCGGTGCTATTTCGGAAGCCTCAGACAAGGGCTTTACACTGCGCTCTCAGGGCTGCTTCCTTGGGGATGTGCAGTGCATTTTGAATCAGACTTATCAGGCAGAGGCTCAGGCACTTGCTGAGTGTGAATTAATTTCCTTTACCGCCGAAGAGTTCATGCAGATTATCGAACGAAGCCATCACGCTGCCCGCAAGGCAATCTCGAAAATTTCTGAGTATACAGCAACTGCATATAATGCTGAGAATGAATAGGTTGTAAACCGCGCCCAAAGTCGTTATAATCGTTCTATGTCAAGAGAAAAGATTGTTGTTTTAGACTTCGGTTCACAGTATGCACATTTGATTGCCAAGCGTTTCCGTATGCTCGGCTACTATTCTGAAATTGCCCTTCCTTCGGCAGATGTAAGTTCGCTTGCCGGTGCAAAGGGCATTGTTTTTTCCGGGGGACCTGCTTCGGTTTATGATGAAAACACTCCGGATTTTAATTCTGAAATTTTAAATCTTGATATCCCGATTCTTGGTCTCTGCTACGGTCACTATATGGTTCAGCTTGGTTACAATGGAAAGGTTGGAAAAGCTGAGGTTGGCGAGTTCGGTTTTGCGGAATTGAACTTTGCTGATGGCATGAATGGTGGTGGAGCTAAATGTCCACTTTTCAAAGGCATTGAAGGCAGCCAGCAGGTCTGGATGAGCCACCAGGATGGGGTTTTGAAAATGGGTGATGGCTTTGAGATGGTGGGCTTTACTAAAGACTGTCCTTTCGCTGCGACTCAGAATCTTAGTAAGCGCCGCTTTAGTTTGCAGTTCCATTGCGAGGTAAAAGATACTCCTTGTGGAAATCAGATTTTCCAGAACTTCGCTGATTACTGCGGTATGGAAAAGAACTGGGACCAGGATACTGTATTAAACATCATTCTTGAAAATATTAAAAAGGAAGCTGATGGCCGTAACGTTCTTCTCTTCCTCAGTGGTGGAGTTGATTCAACAATCACCTTTGCTTTGCTTAACAAGGCTCTGGGACAGGACCGTGTTCTCGGCCTTCATATTGATAACGGCTTTATGCGCAAAAACGAAAGCGCTGCCGTTGCAGAGGCTTACCGCAAGTTTGGCTTTACAAACTTTATCGTAGAAGATGCTTCGGAAAGTTTTTTGAAGGCAATCGCCGGTCTCACAGATCCACAGAAAAAGCGAATGGCTGTCGGCGAAAACTTTATCACAGTTCGTAACGAAGTAACTGCCCGCCAGAATCTTGATGACTCCTGGCTGCTTGCTCAGGGTACCCTGTATCCTGATATTATTGAATCGGGCGGAACAAAGAACTCTCACACAATTAAAACTCACCATAACCGCGTTGCAGGAATTCAGGAGCTTATTGCTAAAGGGCTGATTATTGAGCCTATCCGCGACTTGTACAAGGATGAGGTTCGTGCAATCGGTAAAAAGCTCGGCTTGCCTGATGAACTTGTTATGCGCCATCCTTTCCCGGGACCAGGCCTTTCTATCAACGTGCTTTGTAACGATGGTAAGCAGAATGAAAAGGATTTGGAAGAATTGCCTTTGGCTCAAAAAGAGCTGGATGAAATCAAGCTTGATATGTTCTGTCCTAAGTGCAGCGCCAGCCTTAAGCGCAGCGTACTGCCAGTTCGTTCAGTTGGTGTTCAGGGAGATTTCAGAACTTATAGATTCCCGGCACTTTTGACCTTCCGCGAGGAAGAGACCGGTACAGGTTTCTACCACTTCCCGGACAAGCGTGAGAAAATTGAAGAATGTTCTTCTACAATCACAAATGCCGCAAAGTATATTAACCGCACCTGTATTAAACTTTTCCAGCGCCCGGGACTTTCCGACGACGCACTTAAAATTCAGGAAGGCTACTGCGACCGCCGCCGCTTAGACCAGCTGCGCGAGGTAGACAACATCGTACTCACCGAGCTCCACAAGAGCGGCTGGTACGACAAAATCTTCCAGCACCTTACAATTGACCTGCCATACGCAAGCAGCGCCGACCACGCAAGCTTCGTTCTGCGCCCGGTAATTTCAGAGGATGTAATGACAGCAAGATTTGCAATGTGGCCAAAGGATTTGCTTAACACAATCGTTCACAAGATTGCCGACCTGCCATTTGTAGACGCCCTCTACTTCGACGCCACAAACAAGCCGCCGGCAACTTTTGGATGGGAATAAAGGCTAAAATAGAAGAACCGTTAAAAAATGGGCTGCGACAGCGGGCCATTTTAGGTTCATCCACCGTTCCGCCTCAGAGGCAAGCTGTGCTTGCCGACTGTTATAGGTTCACACTGGCGCCATCCTGTCGCCCCGTATTACGTATTACTCTTTCATTATTTTATTTGTCAATATTTTTATCTACATATATAACAACACGCCGCTCAAGGCCCTTCTATTATTTTGAGTTTCAGAGTATCTATGCTATAATCTTTATTTATGGAAGAAAAGTTCATAAAATGGTTTATCAAAGAGATTCCTGTTCTTGTTGAAAAAGGAATTATAACAAGTCAAACTGCGCATTCATTAAATGAATATTATTACAAGAAGCTTGAAATTCTGGAGCAGCCCGCAAAGGCTCCGGCAGCAACACAAGAAGAGACTGTCGAAAAACAGCCAGCTTCTCCGGAGGTCAAACTTGACCCGGCCTTTACAGAATTTTCTGTTAATCTTGATACTGAAAAAGAAAGAAAGGAGGCGCCAGAAAAAGAAGCTGTAAATGCAAATTCAGCCGCAAGTGGAAAAGCTCCACTTTCTAAACCTAAGGTTTCGGTTTCTGTAATACTTACAATCATCGCAAGTGTACTGATTTCTACGGGAATCATTTCCCTCATCGCTTACAACTGGGCCGCAATTCCACGACTTGCAAAGGCAATTACCGCAATTATTCTTTTGCTCGCGACCCAGATAACAGGCTTTATCCTGCTAAAAAGCGGCAAAGCCGAAGAGACAAAAATCCGGGAAAGTTATTCCCTTTTCTGGGCTCTTTTATTTGGCGGCATAGTAGCCTTTGTTTCGCAGATTTTCAAATTTGCGGGAAACACCTCTTCCTTCCTTTTTATATGGACCATTTCCACAATAGTAATAACCTGGCTTTTTAAGGCTCACACAAGTTATTATCTTTCACTTCTGCTTACAATCATATTCAGCTGTTCGGGTATAGATGCAGAATCCTACCTTCTTGTTTTCCTGCTTTGTGCGGCACTTTATTTACCTGCCCGAAAAGCAAAAGCAAAATTCATCCCCCTCTTTATTTTTTCAGCCATCTTTTTCCTGATATTTCTGACAGAAACGGCTATGCCCGCCTATATCAAAAATACAATATTTTTTACGCTTATTTGCTCTGCAGGCTTTATTTTTCTGCACAAAAATATTGTATGGAAAAAAAATCTGGGAATTGCTTTAATCTGCCTTGCTTCTCTTGCCTCCGTTTATTCATGGAAGCCTTTCTCTTTATTTTCAACCCCTGCTATAAATGCACTGAGAATTGTTAATATAATTTTTACAGGACTTATTACTCTTGGCTTTCTCAGCGAAGGAATTATCATACCCCTTATCAAAAAAATCAAAGATAAGAATATTTTTGCCTTAGAAAATCTGATTTACCTGATACCTCTTGCCATTGTCCTAAATCTTTTATTTATAAAAAAGGCAGAAATAATAACTTCGGAAAAGGCACTTGTTTTCTACAAAATATTTTTATGCCCACTAAGCTTTTCAATTCTACTTAGCAGCCTTTTATTTGTAACAAGTTCAATAAAAAAATCAAATGCGGCCTGGATATTCTTAAGCTTTATGATTTTTGAGATGCTCAAATTATTGGCTGAAGAAAACTCTTATCCCAGCATCTTTTTTATTGTAACAGCTCTTATTATTTTCGCACTGGGAACAATTCTCTGGAAGAATGCATTTTCCATCGAAGGTGAAAATAAATACTGTCTGCTTATAGCCCGCGCACTTACAGCCATAATGCTTTTCCTTATTGCCTTTGCGGTAAGATTTCCGGGAGAAGAAAAAAGCATTTTCAATACATCAAAACTTCCTTATTTGATTTTCTTCTGTTATCTACCAGCCGCAATTTTTGGTTTATTCCAGTTTGTGATTTTTGCAAAAAAGAATTTGAAAAGTTTCCTTGCACATCTTGATATTCCGGTAAATCTTTTATTTGCCGCCGCAATCTATGCGGCTGCCCGCGACGCAAATCAAAATCAAATCCAGCTGCTTGTAAATATATGGATTGCGACGAACTTTATTTACTCAGTTATTGCCGCAATCAAAGCAGAAAAATACAGTCTGCTTATTTATTCAGCTCTTGCACTTGCTTATTTCTGCGCTTCCTATATCAAGCTTGAATCCACAATCAGTCTTATGTATTTCTTCTGTTCTCTTATGCTTTTTGCTGCCGGTCTCTTCTTATGGAAAACAGACTTTTCCCTTACTTCTTTCAGCAAAAACTCTTTAATCATAATTAGAATTCTCGCTGTAATAAATCTTTTCATTATTAATCTTCTTGCCCGTAATGAAGCTTCTGTTTTGTATGAGAACTCGGGAATAGATCTCTTTATGCTTATATGCTTTACACCGGCGGCAATCTTCGGACTTCTGCTCTTCTGCCTTTTTGCAAAAAGGAATATCAAAGACTTTTTATTGAACATTGATATTTTTGCAAATCTGCTGGTAACAGCTGTAATTCTTTCTCTTTCACATATTGCGGCTAAAGATGTAATTCTTTTGACCTTGCAGATTATTACCGCAATAAATCTTCTGATATCCTGTATTTACATTATCAGATCCGGCAGATACGAATACGCCTTTTACACCCTCTTCGCCATCATCTACTTCATCGTTGTTTTTGCCTCTTTGGAATTTTCCTCAACAATTCTGTATCTCATAAGCACGTCCGTAATTTTTGTTTCCGGAACTTTCCTCTGGAAAAACAATTTTGAAAACAGCGACAATACAAAAACTGTACTGCTGGTTTCTAAAATTGCAGGTGCAGTGCTGCTTATTGGAACTGCTGTCTTTGCATTAGACCAGTCTCCGGTTTTGTTTGAGGGATCAGGAATTACAAATTATATTGTAATCTGCTTTACACCGGCTGCTCTTTTTGGTCTCGTACTTTACGGCTTCTTTGCTTTCAAAAATCTGCACAGCTTCCTTTATAATCTGGATATCATAATCAACCTGATTTTTATTTCTGTCGCCTATCTGATTGCTCATCTGTGCACGCCGGCTGCTCTTCTGCTTGCTCTGGAAATTCTGATGATTTTAAATCTTGCTGCTGCTCTCATTTTTGTCTTACTGCAAAAGAAAAACGAAACGACAGTTTATTTCATAGCTGGAATTCTTTACTTTTTTATAAAGCTTGGCTTTACAGAAAATTCAAATGCTGCTGCCTGCATTTTCCTGATTCTCGCACTTATATCTCTCTTCTTCCATTATTATGGTCAGGCACAAAATCTTACAGCCCTTAAAATTCTTTCAGCCATAATGACAGGTCTTGTTTTTTTCTATGAAAGCTCTTTGCGACACACAATAGAAGGAGACCTTTCATTTATCAGCTGGAGTTTTTATACTCTTGCCTTCCTTATTCTTTCGGGGCTTGCCGCAATTTATTTCATCACTCTGCTTATCAGGAAAAAGATTCTTTTTAATCCGGCATGTTTTCTTGCTCCGGCTTTAGTTCTTCTGCTTACAAGACTTGAAGATAAAATTTCTATTGTGGCGGTACTTCCGCTTCTTCTGCTTTTCTGTGTGTATTATTTTTATCTTGCTTATAAAAATGATTCTCTCAAAATTGCAAACCTCAGCACAATTTATTTTGGACTCACGATGATGATAAGGTTCTTCTCGGCTGGTTATGGACTTGCCATTCAGGGAATCACATTTATTGTAACGGGTATTCTTTTACTTGTAATGAATATTCTTATGACAAAAAGGAGAGAAAGAAATGAATAAAAAGAAATTGATTTTGCTGCCACTGCTTATTCTTTTACAGCTTTCGGTTGTCTGCGCAATGTTTATAAAAACTGCTGCCATCAAAAAATATGCCGTCGAGAATAATACCGTGGCACGAATCCGTTGCACTGCTTACGATCCTTTTCATCCTCTAAAGGGCCGCTATGCTCAGTTAAGTTTGAATTATGATGACATTAACGCAATTGAAGAAAGGCTTGGCTGCTCATTAAAAAATGTCTTGGACACGATTGATGAATATTACCTGCAGGAAGAATATGCCCTTACCATTGATGCTATGTCAAACAATGATTTTAATTTCCTTGAGCCTGTACTTGAAATCTATGTTGGCAAGGATGGGACGGCCGTTCAAAAGGAACTCTACGTTCACGTTGATGGCAGGGAAATGCCGATTGAAGAATATATCAGAAATAAATAGATTGCTTCACCTGTGGTTCGCAAATACGAAATAAATCAGCATCATTGGTGGCCCTCAAAGTGTAGCGAACTGGCAACAACATAATCTAGTCATTGAGAGCCCTCAGAGCGAAGCGACGTGGCAATCTATTGTTATACGCTGTAATTAAGAACCTGTTCCGTGATTAAAGGAATCAGCTGTTTCTTTCGACTAACAACATCCTTGAGGTAGTAAACCCCATCTTCCTGTTTTGGGAAGGTGATGAACTGAGTAAACTTTGGATCGCAGTCTATAAGAAGCACACTTGAAAGCTTTGTGATATCTGTAACCAGCAGGCAGGCAAAAAGCCCTTTGTTGGCTCGTCGCTCCACGGCAAGCTCTTCCATAAACTCTGCCTTACGGTCCAGGATTTCCTGAGGGTTACCAACTTCAATCTGGCTTGCAGTGTAAGTAAGCTTGCCCTCTGTGTATTCCTTCATATCCTGATGGATGATTTCGCTTGCAGGGCGGCCGCCGACTTTACTTCCCGCCATGAGGATTTCGTTACCAAGCTCTTTGATGTCCAGGTCTGTGATGCTGGAAAGATATTCTGCCATGTCGCGGTCTGTGTCGGTAACTGTTGCAGACTGCAAGACGAGAGTGTCCGAAAGAATACCGCAGAGCAGGAGGCTTGCAACATCCTTTGGAATCGGGATTCGGTACTCTTTGTAAAGGCCAGCAATCTGAGTAGAAGTTGAACCAACCGGGCGGTTAATAAAGGTAATAGGATTTTTAGTCGGAATTGAACCAATGCGGTGATGGTCAATTACCTCCTGAATCTTGTAGTGCTCAATGCCTTCAACCGCCTGAGTGATTTCGTTGTGGTCTACAAGAATTACTTCTACATTCGGTTCCTTCATCAGGTCATGTTCAGAAATAATTCCTATAACCTTGTTTTCATCATCAACTACAGGAAGATATTTGCAGTGGGCATTTTTAAGGATGTCTTTGATTTTTGCGATTGTATCATTCTGATGAACGGTTACAATTTCTTTGTCACCCATGCTTGAAACCGGCATGGAATAAGCAATGAGCATTGAAGTTGGAGAAGTTGAATAAGGGCTCACAATTACAGAAACACCGTTAGCCTCTGCTAACTCGCGCAGGCTCTTATCAATCACACAGTTGGAAGTTGTGATGAGAAGCTTTACCTTATGTTCAATGCAGATGCGCTGAATGTCTTCGCGGTCAGAAGAGATTACTACAATGTCTTCGCTGGCGTGAGCTTCCAGACGCTTTGCAAAGCTTTCTGTAGAAGAAGAGCCGACATGAATAGAAGCGTTGAAAGTTTTATCTGCGTCGCCAGCAATGTAAATCGGCTGAGCGTTAAGGGTTTTCTGAATCAAGCTGATGCTTGTTGAAAAGCGGTGCTTTTTTTCCGGATTTAAAATTGTGAGAACTCCGCGGGCAAAGCCGGAATAATGCAGGAGGGACTGATAATGACCTTCTGCGTCCACAACAGGCAGAACACGAATTTCCGTTTTTTCCATCTGCCCGATTGCCGCCCAGACAGAAACATCTGCAGTTACAGTTTCCACTTTATCCTGCATGTAATACTTTACCTTTGGAACCAGGTCCGGCAAATACTCGGGGCGAGGGATTCCAAACTTTTCAAAAATATATGAAGTCTGCGGATTAAGATGTCCAGCCCGCGCCGCCTTGTATTCAGGATGTCCTAAAAGATTTTTAAGAGTAGCATAACCGACTGCCGAAACCACAGCGTCAGTATCCGGGTTTCGATGCCCGATGATGTAAACTGTTTTGTCCATATTTTGATTATAACTGAATGCTTAAGAAGGGGGAAGACACCTCAGAATTAAATATCTCAAGCCTATTAAAGGCGTAAGTTCAGGATTATGATGTTTTTTTTGAAAAAGTGTTCGAAAAACTTCCTTTTTTGACATATTAAAGCAATATTATATGTGGAGATTTTTGAGAAATCGGGATTTTCCGACAAACTGTGGGCTAGACTCTGTGATTGGGAGGAAAATGAGCCGGGGTGCGAGCAGAGAGTTCGGAGGTTTTCCGACAAAAACAGGTCGCACGGGGGCGGTTTGTCGGAATTGGTGGGCGGTTTTGTGCTGGGAACTCTAGGATTTTCCGACAAAACAGCTGACACAGGGGCGTTTTATCGGAACGGGCAGGCGGTTTTGTGCTGGGAACTCTAGGATTTTCCGACAAAACAGTTGGCGCAGGGGCCTTTTGTCGGAATGGGCTGGCGCTTTTGTACTGAGAACTCTAGGATTTTCCGACAAAACAGGTCGCACAGGGGCGGTTTGTCGGAACGGGCGTGCGGTTTTGTGCTGGGAACTCTAGGATTTTCCGACAAAATAGCTGGCACGGAGGCGTTTTGTCGGAACGGGCGGACGGTTTTGTGCTTGGAACTCTAGGATTTTCCGACAAAACAGCTGGCATAGGGGCCTTTGTCGGAATGAGCTGGCTGTTTTGTGCCGAGAACTCTGTAATATTCCGACAAAACAGGTCGCGATGAGGTGTTTTGTCGGAATGAACAGGCTGTTTTATGCTGGGTGCTCTAGGATTTTCCGACAAAACAGGTCGTGCAGATGTGTTTTGTCGGAATATGAGCCAGTATATTCGTTGGAAGTTCGCTGTTTTTCCGACAAAACAGGTCGCACGGGGGCGATTTGTCGGAAAAAGCTGGCTGTTGTGTGCTGAGAGCTCCAGGATTTTCCGACAAATCAGGTCGCGAGGAGACGTTTTGTCGGAATATGAGCCGGTATATTCGTTGGAAGTTCGCTGTTTTTCCGACAAAAACAGGTCGCACGGGGGCGGTTTGTCGGAATTGGTGGGCGGTTTTGTGCTGAAAGCACGAAGTTTTTCCGACAAAACAGGTCGCGATGAGGTGTTTTGTCGGAATGAGCTGGCTGTTTTATGCTGTGAACTCTGGGATTTTCCGACAAAACAAGTCGCGATGAAGCGTTTTGTCGGAAAAAGCTGGCTGTTGTGTGCCGAGAACTCCAGGATATTCCGACAAATCAGGTCGCGAGGAGACGTTTTGTCGGAATGTGAGCCGATTTTTGAACTGGAAGCTCGGTGATTCTTTAATAAGGAGATTTATTATGTCTGTAGATTTACTAAAACCCACGGAAATTGGTAAGGAACTGGAAGAAAGGCTTTTTGAATTAAAACAAGCCCTGCTCAAAGTAAAAAAGCGTCTCGAAAATGCGCCGCCAGGCCACCTTAAACTTTCTCGAAAGAAAACTCATACTGAGTTTTACCACATTACACAGCGCGGCGCATCTCGGGGTACCTACATTGCCAAAAAGAACCGCGCCCTTGCGGCCAAGCTAGCTCAAAAAGAATACGACCGCCGCCTGCTTACAGAACTCCCTAAAGAAATCCGCGCCCTTGAAAATTTTCTTAAACAAACTGACAATCTTTCTCATCTGCCGAAAATCTACGAATCACTTTGCCCGGAACGTCGCGGCCTCACCACCCCACTTACGCTCACAAAAGAACAGTTTGCCGCCCAATGGAAAGCCGTCACCTGGAAGGGCCGCGACTTCCAGGATGAAGACAAAAAACTTCTTACTGCCAATGGCGAAACTGTGCGCTCAAAATCTGAAGTAATCATTGCAGACACCTTACACCGCATGGGCATTCCCTACAGATATGAGTTCCCTCTGAAAATCAAAAAGTCGCCTTCTGAAACGCGAACCTTTTATCCTGATTTTTTATGTTTGAATCTTCGCACGCGGCAGGAGTTTTATTGGGAACACTTTGGGTTAATGAGTTCCCCCGGATACGCAACTAACGCCATTGGAAAAATTAACCTCTATGCCTATAACGGATTTTTTCCCGGACAAAACCTGATTATTACATTTGAG
>CAMNGG010000333.1 GCA_946537975.1 uncultured Treponema sp.
ACGAGAGTGAGCTTTGCAACTGTCGGATTTGAAAGCCATGGAATACCCTGCTGAATTATATGCCAGTACTGAAGTGTTCTGTTGATAGGTCCAAAGGTTCCGTTCAGAAGGTTTGCCCATACAAAGAGGGAAAGCATCTGAGGAATTGCGTATGGAAGAATAAAAACTGTTCTGAAGAATTTCGGGAACTGGATTCGTTTATCGCGGAGAATAACCGCAAACAAAAAGCCTGTGAAAAAGCAGGTGAAGGTTGAAAGAACAGCCCAGGTGAGTGTCCAGACAGCTACACGAGCGAAGGCTTTTGGCCAGTTACCGCCAATGTTCCTTGAGAACATTGTTGTAAAGTTTGAAAGTCCAACCCAGTCTACCAGATTCTTAGGTGGAATGTGGTCTGGAGAAGAGTAGTTAGTAAAAGCAATCAACATTGAGAACAAAAGTGGAATCAATGTAAAGATTGAAAGCAAAAGTAATGAAGGTGTAATGCCGAGTACAGGGAAAGATTTTGTAGCAAGGTGATTTCTGATTTCCTTTGCAGTTGGATATCTTCCGCGTTTAATAATACGTTCAGCATCCTTCATACCGGTTCTAACCTGAGAAATATAAAGGATAATAAATATTCCCAGAATGATAATAGTGAAAAGACCTTCAATCAGCATAAAGATTGAGTGGTCCAGCATTTTTATCGGCGTTCCTTCTGGTTTGGGAGAGCCGAGTGTAATTACGCCATAAAGTGCAGTAGGAATGGCAGAGTTGAAAACCGGCGTACAGCAGAAAATCATAATGATTTCAAAAAGCATCATCAGGATTCCGCGGACATACTGTTTCAGATAAAGCACCTGTCCGAGTCCCATAAAGCAGCACGAAGCAATCTTCGTCTTTTTAATCAAGTTTGAATCAATTTCCATAAAGAACGACCTCAAAAAAAACGGCCATTGCAGTTAGCGGAGTATCAACCAAGCAGCAATGACCGTGTAGTTTATAGTTACAAATTAGTTAGCAGCTTCCATTGCGGCAGCGGCAGCGTCAAGGTCCTGCTGAACATTGTCGCCGTCCCAGATTCCGCCGTATGCACTGCCCATTGCTGACCAGTATGTACCCATCTGTGGGATTGTTGGCATTGGGAATGCGTAAGCAGCCTGTTCAAGAATTCCGTTAGAAAGTGGATCTGTGATTGTGATATCCTTTCTTGGTGGAATCTGTGCTGTGAACTCAAATCTCTTTTCGAGACAAGCCTTCGACATAAGGAACTTAGCAAAGTCCTGAGCTTCTGCAGGGTGATCTGAGTAAGCACTTACGAATGCAATTCTTACACCAGAGAATGAAGTTGCAGGTTTACCATCGCCAAAGCCTGGGATAGTTGTGATGCCGTAGTTGCTTACTGTCTTGTTGAAGTCAGCAATCTTCCATGGACCTGTAATAATCATTGGAGCCTTTCCTTCTTCGAATGAAGAGTTACAGAAGTCATCTGAAAGGTCGGCAGAAGGAACATCAAGAATCTTCTTTCTCAAATCCTGGAAATATTGAAGTCCCTTGATTGTTGCAGGTGCGTTGATTCCGTGCTGGCTCTTGTCGTCGCCGTTAGGTCCGAACAAAGAGGTACCATAAGCACTCATGAACATATATGAGTAGTAAGCGTTACCTACACCCCATACAAGAGCGTATTTGTTCTGTGACTTATCGTTCCAGGTTTTTGCATATTCAACAACTTCATCCCATGTTTTTGGTGGGTTCTGAATAATGTCCTTGTTGTAGAAGAGAGCGTAAGTTTCGATAGCGAGAGGGTAGCCGTAAAGTTTGCCTTCATAAGTTCCGGCAACTTTTGCAGCATCTACAAAGTCATTGATGAAAGACTGGTCTGAAACAGGAAGAACGTGACCTCCGGCTACAAGAGCTCCAACGTGATCATGTGGTGCAACAAAAACATCGGCACCAACTCCAGCAGGTCCGTCCAATTCGATCTTTGCACGTGCGTCAGGAGAAGCAACTGGTTCGTAAACGATTTCAATGTTCGGATGTGTTTTCTTATACTCAGCAGCAGCCCATTCCATGAACTGGCGTTCCGGACCATCAGACTCCCACATCTTGAGAGTTACTTTTTTCTGTGCACAGGAATTGAACAGAAAAACAGAAAGGCAAGCAAATGCAGCCAATACTCTAACAGTTTTTTTCATAATACCTCCAAATCTGAGCGGCTCGTTCTCCGCTCTAAAACCTGTTATAGTTTAATTATATCCTTGATGGATATACTTGCAAAAAATAATTTTCAGGGGGTACTATTCTTCTATTTTTAAGTGAAAATATTACTATTTTTCACCTGAAAATAGTGAATAAGTTTTTATTAAACTTGTAAAACGTTTAATAAATCCCCTGTGCAATCAAAATTCCTCCGGTATCCAGCACCCGTGTCTGAGCGTTAAAACCGTTTTTGAAAAGAACCTTTGTTCCGTCAAGAAGATCTGAAACATCTTCTTTTGCATCGGAAAAGTTTGCGATAAGCAAAATTGACCCTTCGTCAGAAGTTTTTTTCAGGCAGAGCAGACGCTGCTTATTCTCAATATGAGAGAAGCTCATGTCATAAGCGCCCATAGCAGAATTTGTTTTTCTCAGATAAATCAACTGCTTAATAAGGTCCATTGAGGAAGCGCATAAGCCATCTTCAATTTCTTTCCATGGCATACAGCGGCGGCAGTCTGGATCCTTTCCGCCTTCAAGGAAAACTTCTGTACCGTAGTAGATACATGGAGAACCCGGCATTGCAAACATCAGGGCGAGAATCTGTAATGCCTTGTCGCGACCACCAGCCTTTGTAACAAGCCGCATAGTGTCGTGGCTGTCCATGAGGTTGAACATAACCTTCTGAGTCTGCTTAAAGTAATCTGTAAGACAGCGGTTTACATCCTGCTCAAAGCTGAGACTTGATCGCTCCTTATCCAGTGCGAAATTATAAATTGCATTCTGAAGAGGGTAGTTCATGATCGCATCAAATTCATTTCCACGAAGCCATGGAATAGAGTTGTGCCAGATTTCTCCGATGATGTAGAAATCAGATTTGAGGGAGCGCATGCGCTCCTGCAGCTCGCGGCAAAAATCATGACAAACTTCATTTGCTACATCCAGGCGCAGGGCATCAATATCATATTCTTTTACCCAGAACTCACAGGCATCTATAAGATATTTGCGGACCTCGGGATTATTTGTGTTGAATTTAGGCATATAGTCGCAGTAGGCAAAGGCAAAGAATTTTCCTTCCTCTGCGTTGCGGCCCGGCAGCCCCTGGAAGCTCCAGTCATTTACCATATACCAGTCTGCATATTTCGAGTTCTGACGGTTCTTTAAGACATCCTGCCAGGCAAAGAATTCCCAGCCGGAATGGTTAAAGACGCCGTCCAGCATAATCCGGATGCCGTATTTATGGGCTTCGGCAACCATTTTTTTCATGTCTTCTTTAGTTCCGAATTCCGGATCAATATCAAAATAATCTGTGGTATCGTATTTATGCTGGGTTGTTGAGCAGTTTACCGGATTCAGATAAATGCCGGTGATTCCAAGGTCTGCAAGATAAGACATTTTTTCGGTAATACCGCCCAGGTTTCCGCCGAACTTCTGCTCGTTATTTACAATGGTGTTGCGGTCCGGCCAGGCTGCAAACTTTTCCTGGCTGTCCTGATTGCTTACAGGACCTTTTCGGAAACGGCTTGGGAAAATCTGATACCATACGGTATTTTCAGCCCATTTTGGAGGATTGCAGATATCATTCTGATTCATCCATGGGAAAATAAAGGGATAATATTCGTCTTCAGCCTTGTGAAAATCCTCTTCGCAAACAAGTCCGCTTTCTCCATAAATATAAGAATCTTCACTTGTCTGAATCTTGAAAAAGTATTTACAGCGCTTAAAGGCAGGCTGCAGGGTAAGAGTCCACCATAGATGATGCTGAAGCTCCTTCTTTTCTTTTATCTCTATAGTTTTATACTGCCAGGTATAATTAGAAGCGTTTTCAGAACGTCCCCAGTCGAAGGGATCTCCCCAGAGCAGAAATACCCTGTTAATCTCTTTGCCGGTGCGAAGATTGATTACAAGATTGTCTTTATCCAGAGGATAACAATAGTTGTCAAAAGCATGATGCTCAATTGCGTTTAAATGAATCATAGAATCTCCAGTTTGAGAAGCTCAGCTTTTAGCCGGGCCTCTTTACTAATCGTAAGAATAATATTGATTTCTGCTGATTTGTAGTGTTATAATTGTCAAAAAATATGACAAAAGTTACTTTTTCAGGAGTTACTTACTGTTATGATAAATGCAAAAAAGCAGGAATCGAGACCAAGAGGTTCAGTTTCCTACCCGATGGAGTATTACAAAATTGATACTTCCGAGCCGGATTACGATCTTCCTTATCACTGGCATATAGAATTTGAGTTTATTCATATTCTGCGCGGCGAGTATACTTTGTTTGCAGGTACACGCGAATATGTTCTGAAGACCGGAGATTTCTTTTTGATGTCCAGCGGAATCCTACATGGTGATAGTGAACGCTTTCGTGGAAAGTGTATTTATGAGTCTCTTGTTTTTGATCCCAATATCATGATGATAAATAATTACATCACCGGTACTTTTCTTGAACGTCTGATTGAAGGTGAAAATTATTTTTCAATTTTGCAGAATACTGATGACAGCGATTTTTCCAAAACTATTGCAGAGCTTTTTAAGGTTGTAAAAACTAAGTCCGAGGGCTATGCCTGGGTAACAATAAGTCTTTTGTTTCATCTGCTTGGTACAATTGAACATAATAAACAGTACGAAAGAAACGAGCATTATATGAAGGAAGGTGGAAAACTCATCTGGTTAAAATGTGTCATGAACCTGATTAAGCAGAAATATGGTGAGCCGATAAGCCTTGCCCAGATGGCCGACAGTGCGGGCTTTTCTCCTAAATATTTTTGTCGAGTTTTCCATGAGGTAACTCATTACACACCAATGGAATATCTGAATCAGTACAGAATTAAGCGGGCCGCCGAAATGCTTTTGAGTACAGATGAGTTCATTGAAGATATTGCCTATGACTGCGGCTTTAATGATATAAGCTATTTTATAAAACTCTTTAAGCGCTATAAAAATAAGACACCTTTAAAATATCGCACCGAAGGTCAGGCAGAAAATGTGCCCCTGCAGGCTGAGGCGGAGGAAGCCTAGGGGTGTCGGAGATTAGTCTGCGGTATCTTAGAATTGCTTAATCAGTTTAGGCTGATTAAGGTGTCTCTTTGAATTATTGTCTTTCTTGCATTTTCCAGACTTTCATAATCCGCAAAAATGTAGGTGGAGCCCTTTGTTCGGGTAATTGCAGTGTAAGCAATCTGCCTGTTCAAAAGCGGATGACCTTTCTGCGATGGAAGGAAAACCAGAATGGCCTTATAGTCCGAACCCTGTGATTTATGAATTGTAATTGCATAGGCAGTTTCTAAAGATTCTGCGGGCAACAGGTGAAGCGGGTAGAAGATATAATTTCCAACATGGAAGATTCCGCTTTTTCCATATTCATTGTCATCTGCACCTTTATTATCAGCTTCTTTTTTTACCATAAAGTATTTGAGACCATTTCTTTCTATTACAATACCAGAGTCTCCGTTGTAAAGACAGAAGATAGACTGATTTTTTGTAAGAATCAAAAGCTGGCCTGGAAAATAATCATCTTCAAGATTTTTATTTGTAATATTGTTTTTCCTGATGTAAGCGCAAATCTTTTTGTTGATTTCAATTACTCCCTGAGGTCCCTTTCTTTCAGCGCAGAGAATACGAGACATGATTGATTTTTCCCAGATATAATCAAGTTTTTCCAGAGTAAAATTATTTTGAAGCAGACTGACATCAAGAACAATTGAGGAATAAAAGGTAGTGCACCATTTCTCTGTTATTTCATTTATCTGCTCAATTCGTTTTTTATTATCTGTTTCAGGGATGATTGAAACAACAGGAAATTGTTTTACAGGAGGAAGACAAAAGTTATTCTTCTCTTTCCAGATATTCCATTCTTTCAGATTTAGCAAGTCTCTGTCGAGTGCCTGATCCTCTTGCATTGCATTTTTGAGACGACCGATTTCAGACTTATCGTTAAAGCGTATTGATTGTTTAAGCTCCGCAACGCTGTCTGTCTTTTTTGCAAGCAGTTCTCCAAGTACTGCTCCCGCCTGCACAGAAGGCAGCTGATCCTTATCACCAAGAATAAGAACCTTGGCTCCTTTTGGAATTGCCTCGAGCAGAGAAGAGAAGAGTGTGATGTCAATCATGCTGGCTTCATCAATTACAAAAATAGATTTTTCATTGAAGCGATTTTTTTCATTGTAACGGAAGCCGTTGGTTTGCGAATTAAAGCTAAGTAGGCGGTGAATTGTTGAAGCCTGTGCGTTGTTCAGCTTATCAAAAATTTCCTGCTCATGAGAAGAAAAGTTTTGAGTATTCAGTTTTGACAAGGAGTCTGTAATACTTTCCTTTAAGCGGTCTGCAGCTTTACCGCTTGGAGCCGCAAGATAAAGAGCATAGTCCATCATACTTTTTGTACGGAAGAGCTCCCACAAAATATAACAGACTACAGTAGTCTTTCCCGTTCCAGGACCGCCGGTAATAATGAGATTATTATCTAAGCCCCGTAAGAGGGCAAGAATTTGTTCATCTTTAAGAATCATAGGCTCACTGGAATCTGAGCTGGTGAGATTCTTAAAGTAATCTCTGGTGCCGGCAATCTTATCTTCAGGAAGTGAAGTAGGATTTTGTTTCATTATCTCGTTGATTTTTTCTTCAATATTGATTTTTGCCTTAAAATATTTTTCGGCGAAAAGCCAGCCGGAATCAATAACAAAGGGCTTTGACTTGTCGCTGGCATCGCAGACAATGAGTTCTGGAAGAATCTGTGGGGTAATTTGTGGCAGACCTTTTTCTATGATGGCCGCAAAGTATTTATTATCAGCTTCCTTCTGATACAGACGGTTTTCCTGTAGGAGAAGACCCTCCCATTTTTTCTGCCATTTTTCTGTCAGTTTTTTTGCATCAAGAGGAATACAGGTATTGCCGTCGTCCAGCTGAGAAAAATAAATGCAGAATATGGCCAGTGCTTCAAAGCTGATATTTTTTTCGAGCAGACATAAAGTTTCAAGAACCTTTTCCCATACGCGGGTAATGCAGCCCATGCTGTGAAGTTTTTTGAAGAAGTCATTGATTTGTTCTTTTGTTGATGTACCGTTCATATTCTGCTCCTCTTAGTCTGCTATGTGAAATTCTTTTCTGATATTCTCAAAGGCGGCTTCAAGTTCCTGCCAGCTTTTCCAGGTTCGCGCGTAAATGCCGCTGCAGGTGTTTTCCTGGCAGCCTCTCACGTAAACGTAATATATTCCGCCAAAATGATTTTCGAAAACCTGTGCTTCTGTATCGGTCGGGTAGGTTTTTCTATAGAAAATTGAAAGCCATTTGATAAGACTGTAGGAATACAAAACACGTTGAATGGCATAGTCGTGGTCGGTATGTTCTTGTAGTTTTGCTCCGTCGGAATACTCTTCTGCTTCAAAGCTGTTGCTCTTCCAGTCGAGAACGGAATAGACATCTCTGCCATCAATCTTTCGTTTGAAAATCAAGTCTATAAAGCCGTTGAAGTAATTTTTGAGAGGGCCGGAGCTTGCGGAGTTACCGGTCGCAGTGTTAGCGGTTGCTGCGACGCTCATGTTAAACTCAGCCTCGCTGATTCTGTCTGAGGCTTTTATTTCCTTGAGACTGAAATAATTTCCGCTTGCTTTGCTGCCGGTAATTTCCGGGAACCTGGCGTTGCAGGTTTTCCAGAACACATTGGCAGTGTAGTCCAGCCAGCCATTCGGATCGTTTTCTTGAATTGTCAAAGTCTGCTTTTCGAAGCAGGATTTTATAAGCCGTGCCAGTTCTTCGCTCTTCTGGTCTGTATTAAAATCAGCTTTTTCAAAAACTTCATGAATGGCTATACCAAGCTTTTTACCTTTTGGGAAAGTTTTCGGTGCATCTGCGGCCGGCTGGCACTTAGCAGAAGGAGAACCTGGAATTGCAATGTAATTTACTGGATTTTCAGCCATATCAAAATGAGCCAGTGATTCCTTCTGGTCAGCTTTCTCTTCCTTATCCTGACGGCCTCCGCTTACTGTCATTTCATCTGAATCCCTTTTCTTGCATGAAAGGGAAATATAAGAATGCTTGTGTGTCAGAAGCTCCGGAATCTTTTTTGTAAG
>CAMNGG010000334.1 GCA_946537975.1 uncultured Treponema sp.
GGGTTAGCACCCTGACGGTCACACTTGTTTACAAATGCAACACGTGGTACATGGTAGCGCTTGAGCTGGCGGTCTACAGTGATTGACTGAGACTGAACACCGGCAACGGCACAAAGAATCATGATAGCGCCGTCCAATACGCGGAGTGAGCGTTCAACTTCTACAGTGAAGTCAACGTGACCCGGTGTGTCGATAAGGTTGATTGTGTAGTCTTTCCACTGAACCTGAGTAGCAGCAGACTGGATTGTGATACCACGTTCACGTTCCAGTTCCATGTTATCCATTACAGCACCAACACCGTCCTTACCACGAACTTCGTGAATTGCGTGAATCTTGTTACAGTAGAACAAGATACGTTCTGAAGTTGTTGTCTTTCCAGAGTCAATGTGGGCACTGATACCGATATTTCTTACTTTTGAAATATCCCAAGCCATATTAATACCTCTTTTAAAAAAAATATTCCTAAGATAATAGTGTCTGTCCATTTTAATGAAAAATTGCGACCTATTCAAGATATCAAAAGCAAAAATGAAAAAAGTCCTGTCATAAAAAACATCCTGTTTGTTATGACCTTAAAAATCTGTCTGAAAACTCATTTTTCCAATTACGGTCAGGTTCCGTAAAAGCAGACGGCAGGTTAGGGAAGCCGAAAGCTTTTTGTCTGATAATTTCTGATCTTTAAGAGAAAAACTGAAGGCAGAGCTTCCGCTGAGTTTACCGTTCAGCTTTTGTTTTTTCCCGTTTGAGCTGTTCGAAAGATTCAGGGCAATTTTATATTTGTTTTCTTCTATATTTAAAGTGAGTCCTGCTGTTATTTTTTCCAGGTACCAGGAGTTTTTGATTTGAAAGGAAAGTCCGTTTTTCTTCAGGCTTTGCGGAGGGCTTTCTGGGGTGAGGGAGTTCAGCTTAAAATCAGAAGAGAGTGAAAAAGAAAGTGAGGTTAAATCAGAATAAAGCTGTATGCCGGTGTTGAGCCTTAAGGGATGCTCGTTTTTTGTAAGATTGAAGCGGCTGTAAGCATTTGCGCCCAGCTTGAGAAAATAAAGCTTTTCTGCTTTTAAGAGGAAGGGCTTTTTTGTAATGAGGCCTGCCTTAAACTGGGCGCTTGGTTCCAGTTTTTTTCCTGAGCTTGTAAGCGTGTCTTCGTAAGCATTAAGAAAGGCCGCGGAAAAAAGCTCAGTATTTTTCATTATGTATTTAAGGTCTGCTCTGTAAAGGGCAGTATAAGGTCCGAAGGGAGATTCGTATACCGCTGCCATTGCGGCTGCCTGAAGACTGTTGCCGCTGGCTTTTTGTTTATAGGTGGCTGAGAATTGAAGTAAGGAAGAAAAATGCTGACCTGCGGCGTAATAAGGAGTGTCCAGCAGCCAGGAAGCTGATGAGTTATCAGTATAAAAAAACTTTCCTGCGGTAAAAGAGGTATTAAGACTTAATCGATTTGACAGAAGCTTATCTGAAAGCATTGCGGAAAAAAATGGTTCTTCATTTTCGGGGGAAAGAGCCAGGTTTATAAGCAGCGAAAGTGAGGAATTAAAAAGCCGGTTCATTTTTATCTGTGCAAAGGCACTTTCCGGATTCGAAAAGCTTGTGTAGCCGGGCAGGTTTGCAGTAAGGCCGCTTGTAGTCATTATGGAGGAGGAGAAGGGGGAAGTGCCGTTACTGAGCTCCGGTGAATTAAGTCTGGATAAGGAGCCGGAATAAGAGAGGTTTCCGTATTTGATTGTTACCGGCACCCGGCTGTAGATTTTTTCTGTATTAAGCAGAACTCCGTAATTCATTTTACCGGGTTTACTGGAAAGCCGTAATTCTGTAACCGGACTTATTATGCGGCTGCCTCCGTTTTTCTGGGAATCTCCGTAGACTTCAAGCTTAAAAGCTTCTTGCGAAAAAAGGGGGCAGGCCCCGGCCAGGTATAAAATAACTGATAAAAAATATAATTTCTTCACATACTATAAGTAGTGCAAAGTGTTACAAAAAAGGAAGTTTTTTGAGATTTTTTTTGATTTTTTTTTGAAGTTTTTAAGGTTTTTGTAATAAAAAAAAGGAACCGGCTGTTACAAGCGGTTCCTTTATAAAGGAGTATAAAACACGACTTTTTTTGATTATTTATAACTAAATTGTTGTGCTTGTTATGTAGCTGTCGCCTGCATTATCAATATCGCTGATTTTGATAATTCTTGTACGCCAGTATTCGGCTTCGCTCTTTGTTGTGTAAGGTCCTACACGTACGCGGTAGTAAAGCTTGTCTTTGTTATCTCTGTAAGTAAAGATGTCTGAAGGAATCTTGTTTTCATCAAGAATGCTTCTTGCACCTTCAGCTCCCTTCTTGTTGCTGTAAGCGGCAACCTGTACCCAATACTGAGTTTTCTTAGGCTCTGCTTTTGCGGCAGTGCTTTCGCTTTTCTTGCTTGATGTATTTGCATTTGCCTGAGCAACTGTTTTTGTTGTTTTTGTTGATTTTGCTGTGCTGGCCTTTGCTTCTGCCTTCTGAACAGTTTTTACAGTGTTTACAGAAGTTTCAGCAGCTTCTGCTTTTGCAGGCTGAACCTCTGTTTTTGCGGCAGCTTTTGCTTCTGTTTCCGGGATATTTACTGTAATGTTAATGTTCTGTGGCTGAGGCTGTGACTGAAGCTGGGAATCAGTTACAAGCTCATTTTTAAGAGCGTTCAAATCGATTGTTGTGCTGTTGTTTGCAGGTGTTTCTGTATTCTGAGAATAAACTGTAGCGTTATCAGCAAGGACTACAAGCTCGTTTACCTTTGCTGGAGCAGTAACATCTGCAGAAGGTTTTGTCCAGCCGCTTTGAGAAGCCTTTTTTTCTACAGGAGAAATACTTGCGTATGCGGGAACTGGATTTCTTGCAGGATAATGTAAAATGGCCGGTACTCCCAGAACTACCAGCAGAAATACGCCGACAGCGGCGATAATCCATAATGTCTTTTTCTGTTCCATAAATTTTCCTCTTTGCACCGGCAAAACCACCGGCCACCTTATTAAAACTATCGGCATTCAGCAAATTAAGTTTAGTAAAAAAAGTTTTTCTTTTTAACAATTTTTTTATATTCGAACTCTACGTGAAAAATGCCTGTCGCCAACGGGGATGATGTTGTCGTCAGGCATTTTTCACTACGATTTCGAATATAAAATGTACGTTAATTTGAAAAACTTTTTATCATTTAATATAATAGAAGAATGCAGATAGATTTAAACAATTTGGTGAGGATTTACGACTCTGCCGACGGACTTTCAAAGGTTGCAGCCGTAAATGATATCTCCCTTACAATTCCTTCAAATCAGATTTTTGGAATTATAGGAAAGAGTGGTGCGGGAAAATCTTCCCTTGTGCGCCTTATCAGTATGATGGAAAAGCCGGATTCGGGCGAAGTTTTGTACGACGGTCAGCGGGTAGATAACCTTGATGAAAAAGAACTTGTTATGCGCCGCCGCCGCATTGGTATGATTTTTCAGAACTTCAACCTTTTTTCTTCACGATCGGCAGGTCAGAATATTGCATATCCAATGGAAATCTGCGGACTTCCAAAAGACGAAATAAACCGCCGTGTAGATGAGCTGCTGGAAATTGTAGAGCTTTCGGACCGTAAAAATGCCCGCATAAGTACTTTGAGCGGTGGTCAGAAGCAGAGAATCGCAATTGCACGCGCTCTGGCAAACAAGCCGGATGTTCTTTTCTGTGATGAGGCTACTTCTGCCCTTGATCCGCAGACAACGGCTTCTATTTTGAATCTTATCAGAAAAATCCAGAGTCAGATGAATCTTACGGTTGTTATGATTACCCATCAGATGGAGGTTGTGCGCGATGCCTGCAGCCAGGTTGCGGTAATCAATGAAGGTAAGCTCGTTGAGGTTGGCTCTGTAAATGACATCTTCTTAAATCCTAAGAGCCCCGTAACAAAGGACTTTATTTCACATATCGGAAATGACCGCAAAGCTACAGACGGTTCGGATATAATCCGCTGGTCAAAAGAGGGTGGTGAATATGAACTCAGCTTCCCAAGTGACAAGCAGGGCGCTCCGGTGCTCAGTAATGTGGCAAAGAAGTTTGATGTAGAATTTAATATCCGTGCGGCTGGTGTTCAACACCTTACCGAAGGCGATATTGGTAAGATGATTGTAGATTTTACCGGCTTTCAGGTTTCTGAAGCCCTCAAATACCTCCGCAGTCAGAATATAATAGTAGAAAAGGCAGGTGAGTAATATGAGTCCGGAATTAGTAAAATATTTTTCTGTAATTGGAGAAGCTACATGGCAGACTCTTGTGATGGTTCTATTTTCTACTATATTTAGTATGATTCTTGGTATTCCTCTTGGAATTCTGCTTTGTACAAGTGATCCGGCAGCGGGCTTAAGACCTAAAAAGC
This sequence comes from uncultured Treponema sp., assembly GCA_946537975.1. Classification (GTDB taxonomy): domain Bacteria; phylum Spirochaetota; class Spirochaetia; order Treponematales; family Treponemataceae; genus Treponema_D. Next base: position 4,380 of record CAMNGG010000334.1, read on the forward strand.
TTTTGTATCAGGTGCTTTCTGTAATCATTAACATTCTGCGTGCAATTCCTTTTGTAATTCTTGTAATTCTGCTTTTTCCTTTTACCCGTGTAATTGTGCATACAGCAATCGGAACAAGGGCTTCTATTGTACCGCTTACAATTGCGGCCGCTCCTTTTGTTGCCCGTGTAATTGAGTCCAGCCTTAAGGAAGTAGACCCGGGTGTAATTGCGGCAGGACGTTCAATGGGGTCAACAGACCGCCAGTTGATTTTTAAGATTTTGCTGCCTGAAGCACTTCCTTCTATTATAAATGGTGTAACTTTGACAATTATCAACCTGATTGGATATTCCGCAATGGCTGGAACTGTAGGCGGCGGCGGACTCGGAGATGTCGCAATCCGCTACGGCTACCAGCGCTATAGGGTAGAATATATGATAGGTTCTGTTGTAATTATTCTTCTGATGGTAGAAATTATCCAGGTGATTGGTACACGAATAAGTAATAAAATGCAGGCAATGAGGTAAACGGTGTTTTAGCCGCGTAGAAAAAAAAGTGCCCTGCTACACTTTGAGGTGCACTGCAGCCAGCTTGACTGGCTGTCAGTGTAGTCTCAACCGCGTAGCAGGGTACATTTTTTTTTCGGGAGCGGCTGATACACAGTTTAATTTATATATGTCTGCATCAGCTGAACAAAGAGATAAATCTTCTTATAAATATTTACGCAGAAATCCTTCATAGGTTCTTCTATGAATTTTTCGAGTTCCTTCCAGTTTTGAACAAGCACCGGCTTAGGCAGAACATAATCTTCTATAAGCTGCTTTACAGTCTTTCCTATTACAATAAGATTCTGGGTTCCCTGAATAATGAAGCCACGCGCAGAATCATTTGCATCTGAAACAACACGGTTAATAATGTTTTCTGCGCCCGCATCATGTGCAGTTTTTGGAAGCAGGGTTTTTACCTTTATTCCCATAGAGCCTTCTTCTGCCATCATTTCATCCAGACTGGTAATTTCATCTGAAAGCTTGAGCAGCTCCTGATAGGCATTAGACATTGGAGCGGAAAGTGTAGCATCCCACTGACCTCGGATTACAACTACATCATAATATTCGCGGATAGTCTTTTTTACAAACTCAACCAGGAAGGTTTTCAGATAGTTGAGAGGTTCAGTATATTCAAGAATAGACAAGCCCTTCTTTTCGAGAGGAGCATTGAATTCTGAAGTATAATATTTCAGGCTCTGAGGAGCTGCAGTTCCAAAAATCTGCATACAGATAGATGAGGCCTTTGATTCCTTCTGCTCGGTTTCGATTTTTGACATAAGAGCTCTTGTGTCATTTTCGATTTTTTCGATATACGGCTCAATAACTGAAGCATGATGATAAGAAACCTTTGTCTCATAAGAAAAATCCTGAGAAATATGCTGAACAATAAGGTCAAGCGATTTTGAAGACTGTAGGTTTTTAATCTTTGCTATTATTTTCTTCCAGTTTCCTAAAGAAACAAGCTCGCGGCTTTGTGTTTCTTTGAACATATCAAAAAGAATAGTCCAGTCTATAGAATCATCTGTAATGCTGTAGGCAACCGCAAGAAAATCCTTAAGGTCATCAATTATATATTCACCATTAACCTTTTCCAGGCGCGGCAGGGCATTGAAAGAAAATTCCTGATAAGACGAATCGAACTTTTTGAGAATCATGTAAAAATCAAATTCGCAGAAATCCTGGAAAACAGAAAAGGCTTTTTCCAGAGAGTCAGCCTTTGAGGCGCGGGTTTCGTTAAAATCATTTGTGAAAACCTGAAGCTTGTGTTCAACATCCTGAGAAAGCTTGGCAAAGGGAACTGTTCTGGCCTGTTCAAGAATTTTCTGTTCATCCAGCTGGTCCAGAAGTGCAATCTGATTTTCTGAAAGCACGTAATTTATAATCTGGCGCTTAAAAATCTGCGGATTCTGAGTGTTGCGGAAAAAAGTTTGTGCCGGTGAAACAGCCTTGTACAAATCAAAAATCAGTTTTCCAAAAGGAGCCAGCATTTCTGTTGTTGAGGGGCGATAAAAGGCGTGATATTTTGATTTCGAAATGGTTTTAGCAAGATTCTTCAGGCGGCGTTTTTTTTCAGCTTCCGGATTTGAGGATTTAAATAATGAAGAAAGCAAGGCCTGAAAAAAGTTTTCTTTTTCAGCAGTATTTTTAGAAGAAGAGCCTTCTGTTGTAGATTTATTACCTTCCATATCTATATATAATATGGTAAAAACTACAATAATTCAAGGATAACTTGAAGTGGTGTTGATTTATGAATATAATTAATTAAATACAAAAACGTTGCTTTTTAAAGGCAGCGTTGTTTTTTTTGTGAATATTACTTGTGAAGCAGCACCGCGTACGCGGAGTTCTTAAAGGAGTTTTTATGAAGAAATTATTATTCACGTTATTTGCAGCGACTATGCTTTTTTCTGCTGCATATTCTTATAACCCTCCGGCAGGAGGCGAGGATTTGACTCTGATGGCAAGTCCTGCAAATATTTCCGGGGCAAATTCTGTTACTGGTGGAGCTTTATTTAATGCGGGTGCCGATTCGATTCTTGTAAATCCGGCACTTACAGCAAGCGAACAGCGTGTAAATCTTACTGCGGGTTATACCTTCCTTTATTCTACGGAAAAGGATAAGAACGATAAGCAGATTGGCGGTTCTTTTCAGACAGGTATCCTGATTCCATTTAAGCTGTATATTTTCAGCGGCTATATGAACGGAACCTTCTCTCCTTTATGGGAAATGCATCTTGGTAATTCCCTGAATTTTAAGGCCGGCCTTTCTAAGGAAATTACAGATAAGCTTAGTGTTGGTCTTGGAGCCGGTGGTGGTTATGCCTGGACTAAGTGGGATAAAGACTGGTCTTTGTATGCAGACCTTGGTGCTCTTTATAAGGTTGGAAATCTTGGTCCTTTCAGTGATTTCCGTATTGGTGCTTCTGCCCTTAATCTTGGAAAAATGTACAGCGATGCAAAGCGTATAGGAATTGATGAAAAAAAAGTAAATACTCAGTTCCCTACACTGGTTACCCTCAAGGCAGGTGCAGCCGGAACCATTATTAATACAGAGGTTGTAAAGCTCGGTCTTGGACTGGATCTTTCTACTCCATGCTTCCAGAACTTTATTGCGGAAATGAATGCGCAGCTTGCCATTAAAGATGCCTTTTATGTAAGCGTTGGTGAAAAGTTCAATATGGCAGAAGTAATCCAGAAGAAATACAATTTTATTCCTTCTGTAGCCTTCCTCTTTAAGTTCTCTTTTGATGTAAAGAATAATCAGTATCTCGAAGAAAACGGCTGGAGCCGAAGCGAAATGACAGTTTCTGCCGGCTATAAGAATCTTTATAAGACAGTTCACGGTATATCTGCCGGAGTAGACATTGACCTTGGTATGGCCGACAATGAAGCTCCAAAGATTACTGTTTGGGATGAAAAAGAATAGCAGGGAGAAAGGAGATGAAGATGAATAAGAAGATTTTGATTTCTGGCCTTCTTGCGGCCGCACTTACAATTTCTGCTTTTGCAGAAGCAAAATATATTTCGCCTAACAGCGACGGTGTTCAGGATGAACTGGCAATTCCAATGAAGATTTCGGATAAGCGTTATGTACAGGGCTGGAGCCTTGTGATTATGGATGAAAATCATAACGTTGTCCGCACAATCGAAAATAAAATTGCGCGTCCTGAAAAGCTTACTTTTAAGGCCTTCTTCAAGCAGCTTTTTACACCAAAACAGGGTGTTACCGTTCCTGAATATGTTACCTGGAACGGAGCAATGAATAACGGTGAAACTGCTCCAGATGGAACTTACTTCTATTATATTACTGCTACAGATGATAACGGCAATACCGGAAAAACAAAGGAATATGAAGTAGTAATTGATACTCTTGCTCCTGATGTAGAGCTTGCACAGCCTTCAGACAAGATTTTTGGAGAAGGCGCTAAATCTGCCCTTAAAATCAAACAGACTGGTTCTGTTGAAGATGAATGGACAGGTCTTTTTAAGAGTGCAGACGGTAAGGTTGTTAAGACTATAAAATGGGTAAATGCTGAGCCTGCAGAATTCCAGTGGAAGGGAACTGATGATGCTGATGCCCAGGTTTTCGACGGCGTTTACTCTTACGAGATTTCTGCAACAGACCGCGCCGGAAATGCTTCAGCTCCGGCTTCAATCACAAATATAATTTATTCCGCAGAAAAGCCTGCTACAAATCTTTTTGTAAAGGGTTCCCGCTATTTCTCTCCAAAGACAGAAAGTAAAAACGGAGCAGTTACTCTTGATTTAACAATTCCTGTTCCGGAAGAAAAAACTGGTAACAAGCTTGTTGAATGGGCAGTTACTGTAAAGGATTCCGCAGGAAAAGTTGTTCGTGTTTATAATCAGAATAACAGTGGTGAAGTGCCTCCTGCTCAGATTATTTTTGATGGTAATGATGATTCAGGCAAGCAGCTTAAGGACGGAAAGTATCAGGCCCTTGTTACTGCAAAATATTTGAATGGTTATGAGCCGGCTCCTATTTCTTCTCCGGTGCTTGTGCTTGATACTGAAAAGCCTTCTGCTCAGATTGTTGCATCTGAAAAGGTATTTGGTGCCGGTTCAAAGGATTCTGTAACCTTTAAGATTTCACCTCTTCCTTCGGACGGTGCTTCGGTTCCTTCCTGGAAGGGTGAAATTCAGAATGCGGACGGCAAGGCTGTTAATTCTTACGACTTTGGAGAGTATCCTCCAAGCGAGGTTGTATGGAACGGTATTTCTTCTGACGGCTCTATTGCCGAAAAAGGTCAGTATCGCTTCGTTTTGATTGGAACAGACCTTGCGGGAAACACTGGTGTGAGCCAGACAACAGAAGCCGTAACCTTTGATACAACAGAAGCTCAGCTTCTTCTTGCTATGTCAGACAAGGCTTTCTCACCAAATGGTAACAAGGTAAAGGATACAATTACCTTTACTCCGGTAACCGCAACAAAGGATATTGCTTCTTTTGAATTCGTAATCCGCGATAAAAAAGGTAATGCAGTTTATTCTGTAAAGGAAAATAAAAAGCTGCCTGTAAACTTTGTATGGGATGGAAAAGATTCTGCTAAGCTTCTTTGTCCGGACGGAAGTTATTCTGCCCAGCTTTCTGTACTCGCCGTAAACGGTTCAACTGCTTCTGCTTCAACTCAAAACTTTGAGCTTGATACTGCGGCTCCAAATCTTACAGCAGAAATTCCTTGGAGTTCCTTCTCGCCAAATGGAAACGGTGCTCAGAAAAATATTCCTGTCAGCATTAAAGAAAGCACCGCAGAAAAGCTCTGGAATGCAGAGGTTCGCGATTATAAGGATAAGCCTGTCCGCAAATTCTCATGGAACGGCAGCAAAGACAGCTTTACCTGGGACGGTACTGATGAAGCCGGTAATATGGCAGCTGATGGAAAATACAATATTGTAATCTTCTCAACTGATGATGCCGGCAACAGCTTCTCTACAGAACTCAAGGGAATTACTCTTGATAACCGAGAGACAAAGGCTTATATCACTGCAGAGCACGAAGGAATCTCTCCTAACAATGACGGCTATCTTGACCTTCAGAAGTTTGAAATCCGTACTTCTGTAACTGATAATATTAAGGCCTGGAACTTTGACGTTCGCCGCGAAGACGGAACAAGCGTTTTCGGCCTTTCTGAAAAGGACAGCGCAAATCTTCCTGCAACAATCAACTGGAATGGTGCTGATAAAGATGGTCTCGCCTGCGAAGGAACCTTTACAGGAACCCTCGAAATTGTTTATGTAACAGGCAACAAGGTAAGCGCAGTTTCTGCTCCGTTTATCTGTACTGCTACAGCTCCAAAGCTTAGTGTAAAAACTGCTCCAGAATATTTCAGTCCTGATAATGATGGTGTAGATGATGATCTTTATATCAAGCTGTCTGGTTCTACAAAGGCTAAAATCAAGAGCTGGTCATTTACAATCAAAGATCCTAAGGGTAAGGATTTCTGGAAGACAGCTGGAAAGAGTCAGATTACAGAAAGAATTATCTGGGATGGTTTGAGTAATGTTCAGAAGGATGCTAAGGGAAATGCTGAACGAGTTCAGTCTGCTATGGATTATCCGTATACATTTACTGTAACAGATAATCTTGGAATGACATCTACAGTTGAAGGTGTAATCCCGGTTGATGTTCTTGTTATCCGTGATGGAAATCTTTTGAAGATGGCAGTTCCTTCTATTATCTTCGAATCTGATGCGGCAAACTTCCAGAATGCAAATGCTAAGCTTGATGCGGATAAAGTTGCAAACAACCTTAAGGTTTTGAACCGTATTGCGGACATTCTTAAGAAGTTTAAGGATTACAAGGTTACTATCGTAGGTCACGCTAACAAGATTACTGATAATCCGGAAGAAGAGACTGTTGATAATCCTGCTCAGTGGGGACGTGCTTCTATGCCGCTTTCTAAAGAGCGTGCAGATGCAATTAAGACATACCTTACTAAGAAGGGGGTTAGTGCTGGTGCACTTACTACCGACGGTAAGGGTGGAACTCAGCCTGTTGCTGATCCAAAAGACAAGGATAATAACTGGAAGAACAGACGTGTAGAGTTTATTCTACAGAAATAGTAATAATAGTAAATCCTAGAAAACTTGGAGCAGTTTTCTAGGATTTACTGCTAAATGTTACTACTAAAGACGTTATCCATTAATACATCATCCGGTGTTGTGGGAAGGTCTGGCAAAAGCTGCTGACTGAAACACACACCGGATTTTTTTATGTCAAAAATCTGGGGAATACTGGAAAAATAAATATCGTAAAAGCCTTTGCCGCGGCCAAGTCTTCTGCCGTCTTTTGTAAAGGCGCGGCCGGGAAATAAAACCAGGATGTGCTCCTGTCCCTGTTCCGGCTCTTCAATTTCAACATAGTTTGAAGAATGGGCTGCTGGAGAAAATTCGTTTATAGACATTCTTTCGAGAAAACGGGAAAAACTTTTGGCTTCTTCTGGGGCGGGTTCCTGTATTCCAAAACTGCCTTTTGCTGTCGGGGAGTCTGCATAGTAGCGGTAAAATTCCATTTTAATTGTATCCGGAAAAACGTGAGGAAGGAAAACTTTTTTTTCTTTTGAAAGGGCATCCTCTATTACCGCTTTGATATCAGCTTCATCGGGGAGTGGCATGTAGGCAAGCAGGGTAGTGCAGCGGGAATAGTCTTTTGATTCTATAATTGCCTTACATAGAGCAAGAGACTGGGCCTTTAACTGAGCCTCCGAAAGGTCTGAAAGGGACTTTTTGATTTCTTTTCGAATTTCTGCTTTTGTCATCTGAAAAAGTATAACATAAAACAATAAAAAAATGCAGAAAAATATAGAGAAAAATTATTATTGGCTATTGACAGACAGTGCGGTTTTCAATATTATAATATTCACGTTCAGCAATGAACTGTGGTTCCTTAGCTCAGTCGGTAGAGCAATGGACTGTTAATCCATGTGTCGCTGGTTCAAGCCCAGCAGGAGCCGCCTAAAGCCTTCCAGAAATGGAAGGCTTTTTTTTATGCTCCTTTGACCTTTTCCCTTTTATCTTCCAAAACCAATCTTTGTCTGGGAAGCGCTTTCAAGTTTTTCTTTCTGGCACCAGTTCTCAATGTCTTTGACGGAGCTGTGTCTGCCTGTAAGAATCTCCTGCATTGTAGCCTTGCGGGCTATGTTATCAATTTCGCCGCCACTAAGTGGGTAACTAGAAGCAAGTTTTTCTGCGGAGCTTTTGTCCAGCCAGTTCAGCTTGCTCTTCCAGATTTTCTCTTTTATCTCGGTGGTCGGCTTTTCGAACTTGATTTTGTAGAGGAAGCGTCGTTCAAAGGCCTTATCCAGGGCCCTTGCAAGATTTGTTGTGATAATCAGAATGCCTTCCTGTCTTTCAATATAATCAAGAAGCACAGACTGAATGTGATTATTTTCCACGTCGTAACTGCGTTCCGGTTCTTCAATGCGTCTGCCAAAAAGGGCATCGGCTTCGTTGAAAAGCAGAATTGGAAGATTTTCGCCTCTCTCCTTTGCCTGCCTGCAAAAGTGGTCGTATTTTTCGAAAATCAGAGAGAGGTTTGTTGTAGTGCCGCCTCCCCACTGGCTTATGGTTTCCCCGATATCAACATGGTAGATTGCCCGGTCTGTTTCTTTTGCAATCTGATAAACTGATTCGGTTTTGCCGGTGCCGCTGTCGCCATAGAACATGATGCAGACTCCGGGATTCATAGCCCGTTCTGTAAGCCTTGCCTGAATGCTGGAAAACTCTTCTTTACCCAGATAATTGGTGAGGGCTTTTATATCAGCCTTAATCTCATCCCGGTAGAAAAGCTCCTTTTTCATGATTTTCTGAGGATAGGTGAGTTCGCGGTTTTGAGAATGCAGGCCTTCTTCCAGCAGGGCACGGTCGTTTTTTACAATTGCCTCTTCCAGCTTTTGCGGAATGCGGTAATGCTTTGACATAGAGCTTGGATCAATGCCTTTGTCCGCATAGATAAATCCCTTTTCTTCCAGAGATTTAAATTCATC
>CAMNGG010000335.1 GCA_946537975.1 uncultured Treponema sp.
AGCGGTGAATCAACAAAAAAATATGATTATTATTCACATGCTCTTGCCCGTAGTTATGACGGGGTTGTGATTCTTTCCTGCGATTTTACCTCTTCAGGAATAAAGAAGCTCGTTCAAAGTGATATTCCTACGGTAACTCTGGATTATTTTTATGATATAGACCATTCTGCCGTTATGAGCGATTATTCTGCCGGAATGGAGGAGCTTCTTGATTACGTGCTTTCCTGCGGTCATAAGAAAATTGCAATTATTCACGGTGAAAAGACCTGGGTAACCGATCAGCGCATGGAAACTTTTAAAAAGGTGTGTCGCGCTCATGGAATAAAAGAACCAGAGGAATATTTTGCAGAAGGACTTTACCATGACCCCGTAACAAGTGCCGCCGCTACAGAGGTTTTTCTTTCACTTCCTGAACCGCCGACCTGTATTTTTTATCCTGATGATTATGCGGCTCTGGGCGGAATCCGGGAGCTTAACAGTCATGGTCTAAAACCTGGTACTGATATAAGCATTGTAGGTTACGACGGAATTGCCCTTACTTCTATGATGATTCCGCCGCTCACAACCTACGAGCAGAATGGTGAAACAATCGGGCGGACTATGGCAGAAGCTTTGATTTCAAAAATAGAAAATTCTGGTGAAGCAGAAACAAAAAAAGAAATGATAAGCGGCCGTCTCATAAAAGGCGGCACCGTCGTCAAATTATAAACAGTGTCATGCTGAACTTGTTTCAGCATCTCAAGTAAAAGATTCCGAAACACACATTCGTAGCAAGTGCGTGCGAATGTGTCGTAGCGTTCGGAATGACTTTTCGACGGAATTCATTTGCACAAATCAACATCATACGTTATACTCTTACTACAACGTTTTCGCTGGTTTTGTGAAAACTATTAAAACATACAGGAGACGCACATGAAGTTCGGACACTTTGATGATGCAAAACGCGAGTATGTAATTGATACTCCGCGTACACCTTACCCTTGGATTAACTATCTTGGAACACAGGGATTTTTCTCGTTAATTTCTAACACTGCTGGTGGATACAGCTTCTACAAGGATGCACGTCTCCGCCGAATTACACGTTACCGCTACAATAACGTACCTATCGATATGGGCGGACGTTATTTCTACATCAACGATAACGGTACAATCTGGAACCCAGGCTGGTCTCCAGTAAAAACTGAACTTGATTCTTACGAGTGCCGCCACGGTATGGGCTACACTGTAATCACCGGTAAAAAGAACGGCCTTAAAGCTGAAGTTACTTTCTTCGTTCCTCAGGATTATGACGGAGAAGTTCAGCAGGTTGTTCTTACAAACGAAAGCGGTTCAGACAAGACTTTCAAATTCTGGTCATTTGCTGAATGGTGTCTCTGGGATGCTCAGGATGACTGCACAAACTTCCAGAGAAACTTCTCTACTGGTCGTGTAGAAATCAAGGGCTCTACAATCTACCATAAAACAGAATACCGTGACCGCCGCAATCACTTTGCCTTCTATACAGTAAACGACACAATCGACGGCTACGATACAGACCGTGACACATTTATTGGTCTTTACAACGGCTTTGGTGACCCACAGCAGGTAAAAGCCGGAACCTGCGGAAACTCTCTAGCAGACGGCTGGTCTCCGATCGCTTCTCACTATAAGGAAATCACACTCAAGGCTGGCGAGTCAAAAACTCTTGTATTCATTCTTGGATACGTAGAAATGCCAGTAGACAAAAAGTTCGAGGCAGACGGCAAGACAATCAACAAAGAAAAAGCTCTTGCCATGATGGAAAAATACAACACTCCGGAAAAGTTTGCCGCAGGTATGGCTGAGCTCCGCGCTTACTGGGATAAGCTCCTCGGCATCCTCAACGTAAACACACCAGAAGACAAAGTAAACCGCATGGTAAACATCTGGAACCAGTATCAGTGTATGGTTACTTTCAACCTTTCACGTTCTGCCAGCTACTTCGAGAGCGGAATTGGTCGTGGTATGGGCTTCCGTGATTCTAACCAGGATATTCTTGGTTTCGTTCATCAGATTCCGGACCGCGCCCGCGAACGCCTTATCGACATTGCTTCTACTCAGCTTCCGGACGGCGGCTGTTACCATCAGTATCAGCCGCTTACAAAGAAGGGTAACGCAGATATCGGTGGTGACTTCTCTGATGACCCGCTCTGGATGATTCTTTCTGTATCAGCTTACATCAAGGAAACAGGCGACTGGTCAATTCTCGACGCAAAGGTTCCTTACGACAACGATGAGTCTAAGGCAAAATCAATGCTCGACCACCTTACAGTAAGCTTCTACCACATTGTAAATAATCTTGGTCCACACGGACTTCCACTTGCAATGCGCGCAGACTGGAACGACTGTATCAACCTTTCATGCTTCTCTGACACACCGGGCGAAAGCTTCCAGACTTATACAAATCCTAAGTTCAAGGCAGAAGGCGGCTACTCAAAGGTTGCTGAATCTGTATTCGTTGCGGCCCTCTTTACTTATGTTGGACCAAACTTTGTTGGTATTTTGAATCACCTTGGAATGAAGGACGAGGCCGCTAAGGCTCAGGCAGAAATCGACAAGATGAAGAAAGCTATGATGGATTCTGCATGGGACGGAAACTGGTTTATGCGTGCTTACGATGCCTACGGCAAGAAGATGGGTTCTCACGAATGTGAAGAAGGACAGATCTTCATTGAGCCACAGGGCTTTGCAATTATGTCTGATATTGATAAGGACGCAACAAAGAAGACCCTTGCTGCAATCGATGAGAGACTTAATACAAAGCACGGACTTGTTTTGAACAATCCTGCCTTCAGCAAATACTATGTTGAATATGGTGAAATCTCTACATATCCGGGCGGATACAAAGAGAATGCTGGTATCTTCACTCATAACAACGCATGGATTATCTGTGCTGCCGCTTATGCAGGTGAAGGAAACCAGGCTTTCAAATATTACTCAGAAATTGCACCTGCCTTTACAGAAGAAACTTCTGACATCCACAAGACTGAACCATATGTATATGGCCAGATGATTGGTGGTAAGGATGCAGGTTCGGACATCGGACAGACAGGTAAAAACTTTGGTCAGGGAAAGAATTCCTGGCTTACAGGTACAGCAGCATGGAATATGGTTGCAATCAGCCAGTACATTCTGGGTATCCAGCCAGACTTCGACGGACTCAAGGTTGACCCTTCAATTCCTTCTGCATGGGACGGCTTTACAGCAACCCGACTTTTCCGCGGTGCAAAATACAACATCACAATCAAAAACCCAAGCCACGTTTGCAAGGGCGTAAAGAGCATGATAGTTGACGGTGCCGCAGTAGAAGGCTGCGTTGTTCCTTACGTTGAAGGAAAGAAAGAAGTAAACGTAGAAATCACTCTCGGCTAATACCTGAAAGTGTCATCCTCGGGCTTGACCCGAGGATCTAGACAATCTCGACAAAAAAAAACGGCTTTGCACATTCAATGCAAAGCCGCTTCTTTTTAACTAAGAAATATAATTAGTTCTTCTTCAACCATTCTGTTGCCTTATAAGTTCCAATTACAGTTCCTTTTCCATCAGTGTTGTTTCCGCTATAAGAAGTATAGAACTTTGTGTTGTCAGCATTTCTTTTTGTTACACCATTTGTATATTTATAGTTAAAACTATTGAGATATCTGCTGTCCAATCTTGCCTGTTCAGTTGCAATTTCACTTGCAGACCAGTTTTTTGAAAGAGTATAGCGGTCGCCGTTGATGGTATAACCCTGTGCGGCATAAGCATTTTTTTGTTCGTCTGTGAGTGTCATTCCTGCAGGAATTTTTCCTTCCTGATATTCTGACCCCTTTGTTATTGTCTTTGTAGATCCAGACTTTGTAAAGGTGAATTCCTTGATGGTAAGGCTACCACCGTTGTTGGTAGATTCACTAACAGATTTGTAGCTCCAGGTTCCATTTGCCAGTTCGAATCTCTGGAAGTCACCGCTTGCCATATCAATTGTAGTGTCTCCAGTAGAGAACAAGCCGTCTTTCTTTGATGAAGTTTCTTCCGGTGCGTTTTTACAACCTGCAAACATTGCTGCTGCTACAAGCAGTAATCCTAACATTTTAATTGTTTTTTTCATAAAAAATCTCCTTTGGGTACTTTGCTACCCTTTATAAATAGTTTGTTATTACTATACAAAAAAAAAGCATTTCATCAACTTTTTCAGGAAAAAAAATTTGCCCTGGCGGGCCGCTTTCCTCTACGTCTTGAGAAAATCTGCAAATCCTAATATATTTATAAAATATGAAGTCAAAAACAGTGCCGCTTTTATTTGTGCTTGCAGCGGCTTTAATTGCGGGCCTATTTTTTATTTCAAAAAAAGTACTGGCAAAAGAAGATAAAGCTTCTACCAGAGCGCGAATCGTAACGCCAAAATCTGCTGGAGCGGCCAGTTCTGAAACAGAAAGCACCGGCTCTTCTATTGAATCAGAAAAATACGAAACCTTTGTTCCTCTTTATTCCGGAGAAACCTTAATCAGTACATTAACAATAGATATCAATAATGATGGTTATGATGATGAAGTAATCATTGTCCGAAAGGCAAGCTCACAGAATCTCTGGGTGGTAGCGGCTCTTATAGATTCTGAATCCGGCCTTTATGAGCGTCTCACTCCTATAGAAACTCAGTTTACAAGAACCCGAACCTTCTCCTATATGGGAATGGATGTTACGGGAGAGCATAAAAATGCCCTTGTATATCAGGGGGTTGCGGATGACGGCAACTATGTAATGGAAATTTATCTGTGTGTTGAAGAGCATGGTCGCAGCCAGCTTCGAAATATCGGCGATTTTTCCTGTGATGGAACAGTCTTTATTCAGCAGACAGAACGCTCAGAATCTTATGCCCTTGCAATGTCTAAGGGCGAAAGCTTTTCTGTCTGGGTATATAAATCAGATACTCAGAAAGAAGGTGAAGCAAATGCTCAGAATCAGATTCAGCAGGAATACAAGTGGAACCCTGGCAGTGGAAAATATGAGCTTGCCCGCGAAATTAATGTAACTGCCGGCCGTCTTGCCGCAACAGAACTTTCCCGCATTCAGGATGGAACCGTAGAAACCTTTGCAGCCTTTCTTGAGGGGCTCTGGTATAAAACCTCCAACACAGATGGAAATATCCGTTACCTTTATTTTAATTTTGCTGAAAACGAAATAATTCAGCTTTACAAGGATACTCAGGAGGTCTACGAGTGGGAAGACAGTAAGCTGCGTCACAATGGAATCTATCTTACCGCTGTGAATGCTGATATTATGAACCTTCACCGCCGATTTGATATTGCCCTTGTAAATATTGATGAAATCAAAATTACCCTGCGCGATGATATCAACTTAATCATCAGTGAAAATACCCAGTGGGACGGAAACTATAAAAAAATGTCTTTGCAGGATACCTTCGGGGAGGGGGCCACAACAGAAGAGCAGAATCTCTATAAGAAAGAACTTGGAAAAGGTGATGTCTGGAAAACTGCAGATTCCACAATTGCACTCAGCTTCAACGATTTTACTTATTCGCTTTTGAACGGCGGTCTTTCTGAAAATGGAGTCTATTCTATTGATAGGCTTGGTGCTTACAATGTTATTCAGTTTCGTTCCGATTCCGAGGGCTCTGTGCTTGGTGAAACTTATTCTATGGAATTCGGCACAAAGGTTATCACCGAAACCGTAAAGAAAAAGCCTGTAGAACGGGTTGTAACTGATTACGACACCATCACCTTTACCCCAGTAAAACTAACCTCTACAGACTGTTTTGCAATAGAAGGAAAATCCTATATTCTATCAAGAGAACTCGGGGAGTGATGACATAATATAGAAAATTCATTATAATGCAAGTTTATGAACGCTAATGAACTCCGCTCAAAATATATTGAGTTTTTTAAAAGTAAAAATCATGTTGAAATTTCGGGTCAGTCATTAATTCCAGAAAACGACCCGTCTGTTTTGTTTACAATGGCGGGTATGCACCCTCTCGTTCCTTATCTTCTTGGTGAAAAGCACCCGGCCGGAACCCGTCTTACAGACTATCAGAAGTGTATCCGTACAGGCGATATTGAAGAAGTTGGTGACCCATCTCACCTTACCTGTTTTGAAATGCTTGGAAACTGGTCTCTCGGAGATTACTTCAAAAAAGAATCAATTGCATATTCTTACGAATTCCTTACAAGCAAAGACTGGCTTGCCCTTGATCCTAAAAAGATTTCTGTAACTGTATTTGCAGGTGACGAAAACGCTCCTCGCGATGAAGAAGCTGCAGGCTACTGGAAAGAAAACGGCATGCCAGAAGACAAGATTGCTTATCTTCCTGCTAGCGACAACTGGTGGGCAGCAGGCCCTACAGGTCCTTGTGGTCCTGATACAGAGATTTTCTACTGGGTTGGCGAGGGCCTTCCTCCAGTAGGCTCTAACAAGGGTACAGATTCAGCTAACTGGATGGAAATCTGGAACAACGTTTTCATGCAGTACAATCGCGTGGACGAAAAAACTCTTCTCCCGCTCGAGAAAAAGAACGTTGATACAGGTATGGGACTTGAACGTACAAACTGTATCCTCCAGGGAAAAACTTCAGTTTACCTTACAGAAGTTTTCCAGCCAATCATTAAGACAATCGAAAATCTTTCAGGCTATAAATATGGTACAGATGAAGAAAAAGATAAGTCAGTCCGCATTATTGCAGACCACACTCGTTCTTCAGTATTCATTCTTGGTGACCAGAGAGGCGTTACTCCGGACCGCGTAGGTGCTGGTTACGTTCTCCGCCGCCTTATCCGCCGTGCAGTTCGCCACGGAATGAAGCTTGGAATCGATAAGGACTTTATGTCAGAGGTTGCAGCAACTGTAATCGAAAACTTCAAGGGGCCATACCCGGAGCTGGAGCAGAACCGCGAAAAGGTTTACAAAGAGCTTACAGCTGAGGAAGCAAAGTTCCGCCACACCCTTACCAAGGGAGAGGCAGAATTCCAGAAGCTTCTTCCAAATCTTATGAAGAATCCTAAAAAGATTATCAGCGGAAAGGTTGCTTATAATCTTTATGAAACATATGGATACCCTCTTGAGCTTACTCAGGAGCTTGGAGCTGAACACGGCTTTACAGTAGACGTTGAAGGCTTTAAGGAAGCTGAGCGCAAGCATCAGGAAGC
>CAMNGG010000336.1 GCA_946537975.1 uncultured Treponema sp.
TCGTATTTCTTGCCGCTTACGCCGATTTTACAGTTATCGCCGATTTTTGCATTCTTATCGATGATTGTGTTGGCAATCTGGCAGTTTTTACCGATTCCGGTGCTTGGTTTTCCGGCCTTCTTGTTTGCTTCTTTTTCTTCTTCAGTGTCGTAATAGTCGGCACCCATCATGATTACGCCGTTAAACTTGGTTCCTTCATTGATGATAGAGCGAACACCGACAACCGATTTGTTGAAGGAAGCATCAGTTATGATACAGCCTTCAGAAATAAGCGATGCATTAATGTCTGCCTTGTTGATTTTTGAAGGCGGAAGGTTACGCATGTGGGTATAAATAGGCTGAGTTTCACCAAAGAAGTCGAAGGTTGGGTAAGGCTCACAAAGGGCAATGTTTGCATCATAGAAGCTGCGGATAGTTCCGATGTCTTCCCAGTAGCCGTCGAATACATAAGAGCTGATTTTCTTCTTACCGATGGCGAGAGGGAGGATTTCCTTACCAAAGTCAGTGTATTTTTCGTTCTCACCGCCCAGCATTTCTTCCATTGTGTCGGCATTGAAGATGTAAATACCCATTGAAGCAAGGTATTCCTTCTCTGGAGGCAGGCTTCCGCGTGCTTCCTTAGGAATCTTCCAGTCATCAATGTTCAAATCCGGCTTTGGCTTTTCCATAAAAGCTTTTACATGATTCTGGTTATCAATCTGCATAATACCAAAACCAGAAGCGTCGTGGCGGTTTACGGCAGTTGTAGCGATTGTGATTTCTGCACCAGACTTAATGTGGGCATCCATAAATGCTCGGAGGTCCATCTTGTAAAGCTGGTCGCCGGAAAGAATGATATAGTGAGTTGGTTTTTGAGTCTTAAAGTGAATAAAGTTCTTACGAACTGCATCGGCAGTACCTTCATACCAGCCTGAATGCTCAAGAGTCTGTTCTGCGGCAAGAATTTCTACGAATCCGCCTGAGAAACGGTCGAAATTGTAGGTATTTGAAATGTGAAGGTGAAGAGAAGCCGAGTTGAACTGAGTCAAAAGGTAAATCTTTTTATATCCGGAGTTGATACAGTTAGAAATAGGGATATCAACAATTCTGTATTTTCCGCCGAAAGAAACGGCCGGTTTTGAACGCTCTTTTGTAAGCGGATAAAGACGTGTACCTTTACCGCCACCTAAAATGATTGAAAGAACTCTTGGTTCTGTGTTTGCCATAAATATACTCCTTTTGATGATGCAATAAACTATTAGTTAATAAGAATAGTATAAATCTGAAATGGCGGATTTGCAAATTATTTGTGAGGATTGTGGATTTGTGTGTCATTCCCGTGCTTGACACGGGAATCTGTATTAAAGATTTACAAATTTTAAAGATTGCGATACAGATTCATTTTCAGTATTCAGGCAAACAATAGGATTAGAAAAGTTTGATTTTAGATTTGTAATGAATTCATCTGCCCAGGATGGCGCCAGAACCTTTACATCCTTAAAATCTAAAGAAATTGTTTCATCTTTAGCAGGAGTTCCTATGATATAAGCTTTTGCCATAGAAAAGGCTTCTTTTCCTGCAGGTCGAGACATTAATATTTCACCAAAATCTTTAATATTTAAAACCATTACGAAAGCTCCTCTGAAAAATCTAAAATAGCAAGACAGCCTGTATAATAATCATCTGCTTGTGAAAATGAAATGTTACCGTCCTCAATTGAGCAGTAACCATTTCCCGTCTGGAAATATAATTTCCATTTTTTTGATTTTACAGTTTCTGCAACAAATTTTAGTCCGTTTCCTCTTTGTTCTGGCAATCTTCCTGATATTTGTTTTGTAAAACCTGTTTTAATAGCTTCCAAATCTGATGAAAGTTTTATTACAGAAGAAAGAGATTCTTTGATTCCACGGCCAAAATCAGCAAGTACAACATATTTTTCTTGAAATGAAAGATTAAGGTATGCTCCTCTCATCTTGTTTTCAGAAAATTTCCAGTTATGGTCAAATGTGTTGTTTCCAATCTCTCCAATTAATGCTGATTCTATATACTTTTGTGATTTAAAAATAAACGAATCAAGTCTAGCCTGAAAAATATCTCTTGTGATGCAGAAATAATCTGTATCTTTCTTTTGAGAAGATTCTTCAATCTGATTTTTTGCCTGTTCAATGATTTCTGCTGGAATCATATATTGTATTATATGGTATTTGAAAGGTTATAACAAGAAATTGAATGTGTGAAAAAATAATAATGATAGGAAAATGATTTTCTTTTCTAAGACCATGTTTTTCCCCTAAACAATTTTTTTAGAACTCCGATGATTTATTTAGATGTAAATAATGTGTAAGGCCGCTGGCGGCCGGTGTTAAATAGCAAAGCGTTAAAAAAAATGCGAAAGCATTTTTTAGCTTTACCACCTTGAATGCTAGTAGAGTCTTACAATCAGATGGAGGATGATAATAATATGATTCGTGGCTGGTATACCGGGGCTTCCGGTATGAATGCGCAGCAGAACAGACTTGATGCAATTGCAAACAATCTTGCAAATGTTGATACGACTGGCTACAAACGCGATGTAGTTGCAAGCAAGTCTTTCCCGGAACTGCTGCTTCGCCGTACTAATCTTGACGGCGTTTATCACACAACCGAAGGTTCTGCAGATGCAGCACCTGTAGTCGGTAAGCTTGGTCTTGGCGTTGAAACAAATGAAAACTACATTGATTTCAGCCAGGGCTCTTTCAAAATCACAAATACAAAGACAGATACAGCTCTCAGTGGCGAGGGCTTTTATGTAATAGACACTCCGCTTGGCGAGCGCTATACCCGTAACGGAAACTTCTTTATCGGCAAGGAAGGCATTCTTGAAACTAAGGACGGATATCCTGTTCTTGGTGAAAAGGGCTACATCTACGTTGATGACGACAAGTTCATGGTAAATGAAGACGGTATTCTTGCCCGCGAAGATAACGGCGAAGAAATTGACCGTTTTAAGGTTGTCCGCTTTGATAATGAGCGCTACCTGAAAAAGATGGGCGAAAGCTTTTATGCAACAAACGACATTGCGGGCCCGGCTCACATTGCAGAAGGTAATGAGCGTCCACGCTTCCTTCAAGGCTACACAGAAACAAGCAATGTAAATGTTGTAAACGAGATGGTTCAGATGATTGAAGTAAACCGTGCTTACGAGGCAAATCAGAAAACAATTCAATCTGAAGATTCTATGATGAGCACACTCTGGCAGAAGGTTGCGGTGCTTCAATAAAGCAGGTTCTTAAGGGCGGCAGCCCTTAGGAGAGAGGGTAGCACGCAACGAAGTGCGGGCGCAGGGGGAGACTTCCCCCTCCTGATGGAGAAATAAAATGGTAAGAAGTTTATGGACAGCAGCTACCGGAATGAACGGTCAGCAGGCAAATATTGATGCAATTTCGAACAACCTTTCGAACGTAAATACAACCGGCTACAAGCAGCAGCGCGTTGAGTTTGAGGATCTGGTTTATCAGAACCTTAAGCTTGCCGGAACTCCGGCAACAGAAGATACAGTGACACCTGTTGGCATTCAGCAGGGAACTGGTGTTAAGGTTGGAGCTACACAGCGCATTATGAACCAGGGCTCTTTGCAGAACACTGGTGTTGATACAGACGTTGCAATCGTAGGTGAAGGCTTTTTCCGCGTTCAGAAATACGACGGAAGCTATGCTTACACCCGCGACGGTTCTTTTAAGGTTGACTCTGCAGGTCAGTTAGTTACAAATAACGGACTTCGCGTAATTCCAGAAATTATCCTGCCGGAAGGTTATGACGTTTCTACTTTGAACGTTACTCAGACAGGTCTTGTAAGCGTAAAAATCAATGGAGAAAATGATCCTGTTGAAGTTGGTCAGCTTGAGCTTTACCGCTTCCCGAACAAGGTTGGCTTGCAGGCAGACGGCGACAATCTTTTTAAGGTAACAGCTGCCAGCGGTGAGGCAATTGCCGGTCGCCCTGGCTACGAAGGCTTTGGTGATGTTCGCCACAAGTTCCTCGAAATGTCTAACGTTTCGGTTGTGAACGAAATGGTGCAGATGATTGTTGCACAGAGAGCGTATGAGTTTAATTCTAAGGCTATTCAGACTTCGGATACGATGTTGAGCACTGCTGTGAATCTTAAGAGATAATCGTAGCAATTGAAGGATAGACACAAAACACAGTTTTGTGTCTGTGCCGTTCTTTCGATGAACCTAAAACAACCCTTTCGGCTTGTTTTTTAACGGTTCTTCGATTTTAGGCAGGTGGGAAAAATGAACGTTGGATTAATATCAAATACATATAGCGGAATTACTGGTGGTCAGGGAGCATTGCAGTCTGCACGTACAAATGCAGATAAGGCAAAGTTCGAAGAACTTCTTGAGCGCTTCCAGTTACAGAATGATGGCCGCGGTACTGTTTCTTCAGATCAGATTGCAGAAAGCGGCCGCCTCAACGGTGAGTACACTACTGGTTTTGCTGGTACTTTCACAACAGATGCAGATAAGGCCGCCCGCCCAACTGGTGCCGCCGCAAATCAGGCAAATATCCACGTTCAGCCAAAAACAATCGACAAAACTTCTGAGCTCTATCAGAAATCTATGGAGCTGGAAAATTATTTTGTAAAGCAAATGCTTTCAGAAATGAGAAAAACTGTTCATCGCAGTGGAGATACAGACTTCGCACGTCAGACTTACGAAGATATGCTTTACGACGAATACTCAACTGCAATGACTAAAAATGCAGGCTTCGGCCTTGCAGATCAGATTTATTTAAGTCTGGTATAAAAAGATTCCCCGGTCAAGCCGGGGAATGACACTAATTGTCATCCTCGGACTTGACCCGGGGATCTAAATCGGAAAATAACAGAGCCTCTCTGATATTTGTTTACATCTATTCCCCTGGCGTCGTTGGCGTTCAGGGGATTTCTTTTTTTATTTTTTTACACAACTAAACTTTTCCGTGTTATACTTTATATTAATATATAGAAAAATTGATTATATACGGAGAAGAAAAATGGCAGATAATACACCAGAAATGATCACAATCGCTTGTTCTCAGTGTGGAGAAAATAATTTTACCTTCAGCAAAAATGCAATCAACTCAAAAAGTGGAATTAATTTTACCTGCAGTCATTGCGGATACACAACATTCATTACCTTAGATAGAGATGGAAGCATCTCTGTGGAGTGTGTAGGTTAGTATTATGACACAGGAAGAAAATCAAATTGATCAAACAAAGCTTAATGAAATTCAAAAATACCCGCTTCTTTTTCAAATCATAATTGGCCTAGTTTGTGCACTACTGAATCTTGCCTTGTGCAGCATTCAGGATTATTATCCGATTCCACTTTTTATGGATACGGTTTTTACGGTAACAGCTTCTTTGTTTGGAGCTGTCAGCGGCCTTATTGCGGCTTTTTTATTTCATCTTTTTTCAATGCTTGTGCATTCAAATCCGCCGTCAGATTTAACCTGGTCAATCTGCAGTCTTACAGTAGTTTTAATTATTCGTCTTTATCTTAGAAAAAGAAATATAAAGCAGACTAAATTAGATTTCTTTGATGTTCTTCTGCTTCTGATAATCATTGCTATCATAATAAGTATAGAAGGGGCTATTATTTTTACAATTTTGCGAGCCTTGGTTGAATACCGCGAAACTGCCCAGGTAAGAACCTTTTACCTCTATCTTCTGCGTTTTGATATGCCGGTTTTTCTTTCGGCTTTTATTCCCCGTATTCCTGTAAATCTTTTAGATAAGGGAATCTGCGTAACACTTGGGGTATTGATTTATAAAGGGCTTTGTAAAATCAAGTGGCTTCAGACTCTTGAAAGCCGCCCACAGTAAGCCTTACCTGGGTTCCGCTTTCGGAATTACTGTTGACGATTAATTCTGCTCCAAGAATTTCAGCCCGGCTCTTCATTCCCTTTAAGCCAAGGTGAGTACTTTCTTCAGAGAAATTGTCTTTTTTATCATTTTCAGAAAAGCCCCTGCCGTCATCACTAATCAAAAATACAAGACTGCCATTTTCTTCGCGGACAATAAGACTTAACTCGCTTGCTCCGGAATGTTTGATTGCATTTGTCAGGCTTTCCTGCACAATTCTGAATATGTGGAGCTTTTGAATTGGAGAAAGCTTTTTGTACAGTTCGCTTTCTGCTGCGTAAAACTTACAGGGAAGGCCGGAGTTTTCTTCTGTGTTTAAGGCATACTCATTTAAAAGCAGAGCAAAATCAGCAGTTTCGATTTCCGGAGGAGTAAGATTGCGGATAATGTTACGGATATTTTTCATATTCTGCTTTTCGAGGTTATTTAATTTCTGCAGAATATCTTTTTCATCAGCTGCAAGTTTTTCTGATTCTTCGAGCTTATGCACAAACAAAAGGGCGGTCCGCATATCCTGAAGAACTGTATCATGAAGATCGTGAGAAATACGGCTTCGTTCGCTTTCCTGTACCTGAGTGATTGTTTTTGTAACAAGCTCTTCGTCTTTGTTCTTTTGATTTAAGAAGGCAATTTTCTGATTGTTTTTAATATATTTTGCGGCTCCAAGAACAACGGCAATACTCAAAAAGGAAATCAGACATAAAAGTTCAACAAAGAGAATCATAAAGTTTCTGTCAGATTCAATTTCGCTCATCATAAACTGATTCATTTGAATTGTAAGAAGCGAACATTCCTTCTGAAAATCATAAAGATTATTCTGAGTAGCCTGATTCAAAGCCTTGCCGGCGTGTTCAAGAGCCTCGTCAATAAAGAGGGCACTTTCAGTTTTATTGCCATTTGTTTCGGTGATATAGGAATCGGATTTTTGAAATTCTTCGAGTTGAAAAATCAGCTTTTCTAATGAAGGCTTAAGGGGTGCGGCTGCATTGGGCCCGATTGTATTATTAAAATCAATTTCAGAATATTCAGACCAGAAGTCATTCCAGGTATTTAAAAGATTTTTTTCTGAGTTTTCGATTGCAAAGATATTTTGAGAAAAGAAAATTAAAATGAAGAGAAATATAACGGGCTTGAGGCTGATTTTTTTGTGCATGATTTTTCTCATGCAGATATTTTCTATTATTTATCGCAGTTTTTCAAGCAAGGCAGTGCGGTCGCGGCAGCCAAGCTTGTCGTAAATTACACTTATATAGTTTTCCAGAGTAGAAAGCTTAATCTCAAGTCTTGCTGCAATTTCTTCGTTTGTAAAACCATCAGAAATTAGATTTACAACCTGCTGCTCTCGTTTTGTGAGAGTCATAAAAAGACTGCGGTTTTCTAAAAGAGAAGAAACTAAATCAGGCTGAACAAAGGTCTTTCCGGCGGCAACAGTATTTACCGCATCCAGCAGCATTTTTTCGTCACTCAGTTTTGAAACAAAGCCCTTTGCTCCAACTTCGGCACTCATAGCACGTTCAATGCTTGAGCCTGAATCATGGCTTGAAAAAACAACGCTCGGAATATTCTGCTTGGCAAGCAGTTTTACAGCATCAAAGCCGCCGTTAATTCCGCTTTCGCCGGTGGTTTTTAATTGAATATCAACAATGGCAATAATTGTATCTTCTGGAGTAAAAGTCGTTTTTTTAAGGATAGATGTAAGGTCTTCCAGGCTTTCGGCTTCGGCCAGAATAGTCCAGTCCGAATTTTCTGTAAAAAAAGCCGAGATTCCCTTGCGAAGCATTTTGTGATCATCAATCAAAATCAGTTTTTTCATTGATTTTAGTATAACACACCCAAGCCCCTGCGCAATCAATTTTAGTCATTAAAAAACAATGAGTTAACTCACATATATTCCCAAAGTCTGCATACTGTTTTTCTAAGAGAAGCGGGCGTAGAATTAAACTATCATATTGTAGTTTTTATATTATCTGTGAAAGGTCTATGACGAGGAGTAAATAAATTATGAACAGAAAAGAAGGTATTAGAAAAATGGCAGAAGCTTATTATCAGATGCTTACAGCATTAAAGCCTGCTATTAAGAAAAATCCTGATATTAAAGCCGGATTAAAAGAAGGTCTTGGAAAATTCCTTTCTAATCTTTATATCAGCTACTTTGGAAAGAAAAATACAGATTACTATTCCGAAGCGGCTTATAAAATCAAGGATGATAAAAATGCAAAACTTGTATTTGAACACATTGTTCCAAAAGCAAGATATATTCAGGAGCCATGTTACGAAGCCAGCATAAAAGGGCATTTTGAAGATGGTAAAGAATTTTCTGTAGAAAGCATAGAGGGGCTTTTAAATAAATACTGGAAAATTGCTACCGTCACAAAAGAAGAAAATGAAAAATTAAACAAATATCGTACAAAAATGCCCGAAGGTTGGAAACCTGGTGATGACCCGTTTGCCCGCTACGACGCAGTTGGAATTAAATTTCATAAATAATTGAAGGAAAGTTCAACTGGAAGAAGGCGCCAGCTTCTGCGGTGAATGCGGTGCGAGTGTGTAGGAGGTAACTAAATGATGACTGATTTATTAAAAAACACAGTAATTTCTCTTAAGCAGAGTCTTGTTTATACACTTTCTCTTGGTGATAAAGAGTTGTTTCACAGCAACGTACTTGGATGGCTTTTTGAAAATCATAATGACAAAGGTATTCAGCCAATTGTAAAACTCTTTATAAATGATGAACTTGAAATTGAAAAGGTAGAAAGAGAAAAAAATCATTTTGATTTGTTTGTAACCTGTCATAAAAAAGATAATGAAGCGGATAAGCATTTTGTAATTATTGAGAATAAATTCAAAAGCCTGCCGGATAAAAAACAACTGGAACGTTATGAAGTTGTGTGTCAAGGAAAGAAGAATAAAAAAGATAATTATACGTTTATTCTTTTTGCACCACAGGATTTATTAAGAGTTTTTGAAAAAAATCGGCCAGTAAATTGGCAGACAGTTGCATACGAAGATTTATGCAAGGCTCTTTCTAAAGCTCAGTTTTCATTAACAAGTGATGAACAGAAGTTCAGAAATGAATTCTTAAGTTCATATAAAAAACTCCTCGAATCATTGCTTAAAATTATAAGTCTTGTTGTAGCAACTGCTTCAGAAGAAAATAGTCCATATCTGGTTGATAAAGAAGTTTTGAATACTCTCAAAGAAATACGTCTGCATGATGTATATCAGAAATTGTATGCATCTACAGTACAAAAAACTCTCAATATAAATGCCGGTAAGGACTGGAAGTCTGATATTTATTTTATGAATGGATCGGTATTGAAATGGTCTTATATTCCAGATAATTCAAATATCGTTTATGGAGTAGAAATTCAACGAGAAAAATTTTGTATCTTTGCAGAAACAAAAGACAGAACCGTCCTAAAGCAAAGTGAGAAAAAGCTTTCCGAATATTTTGAAAGCATACTGAATGAAATCTTTGAAGAAGGTCGAATAAACCACAAAAAAGATGGAAGACTGAACGTATACAATAAAGGTATTTATAAATACCAGTATGCCAAAATACCTGCAGATACAAAAATTAAAGATTTGCGAAAAAAAATAAAAATTGCAATGAAAAAAATTGAGGAAAGTAATCCATCATAGTGTGGATAAATAAATAATTATAAATCTTTGGAGGATTATATTATGGGATTATTTGGAAAAAAATCTAAGAATGAAAAAGTTGAAGTGCAGGCTGTACAGAATACTGCAAAATCTGTTGATATTAAGGCAGAAGAAGAAAGTAAGCTTACTGAACGTTACAACAAAGTTATGCCGATTGTAAAACGATACCTTGACTCAATTGGTTTTGAGCTGCCTCCAGAGGAAAGCATTTTCTTTATGCAGATTGAAGAGAATACTGGTAAGTGGAAATATGATTATAATTCATCTTCCAGTATAGATGTCTGGGAAGAAAATTCCCAATATTTGAGTACTGCAACTTCAAATTATGCTGTTTATTATCGATGTAAATACAAACTGGGAAAGAAAAAAATACAGATACCAACTGCTAGCGGAATTCTTTTAAATGCTGATGGAAAAGCATACATAGGTGCAGTAGTTGGTTCTAAATTCTTATGGCATACAGAAGACGGAAAAGATGTAGACAAATCTTTCCAGCCTGTTATTCAAAATGTTCTTGCTGTGGGAAATATTACATCTCAGTTACTGTGCGGTCTGCATATAAAATCTGCTGATGCATCAAAGGTTCCTGATAATGATAAGTTAATTGATGATTGTTATACAAATGAGCCTGATAT
The DNA here is from genome assembly GCA_946537975.1 of uncultured Treponema sp. GTDB lineage: Bacteria > Spirochaetota > Spirochaetia > Treponematales > Treponemataceae > Treponema_D. The sequence goes on from CAMNGG010000336.1 coordinate 10,165, forward strand.
GTTTGTAATGGATGATTATAGGGCTTCTGCTTTTCCTATGACTGTAAAACGTGCCTTTATTCTTCCTTCTGATGACTATGAATCGAAAAATACAGTTGTAATTGGCGGTTCATTTAGTAAGTGTGCAAATCTGCGGCTTTTCTTTAGTGGATTTGAAAAATGTGTTCATGAAAAATGGTTTATGAAGGAACATTATTATTCAATTTTCCATCAAGATACTCATGGAACCTTTATCTGCCCGTCTGCTGACTGCGATATTCTCAACGAAAAATATCTGGTTGATCGTAAAGAAAACTTAGCCGAGCGTAACTGGGAAATGAAAGTCGGTACAACAATACAGAATGCAGTTTCTCCAAAAGAAGCCGCAAAAAAAGAGACTGAACAATTAAAGGCTGCATTGGACGCAAATGCTAAGGCCGAGGCTAGTGCAAATATTTCTGAAAAGAAAGAAGAACTCAGTAAACTTGAAGCCGCTCTTGTCGCAAAGAAAGCAGAAGTTGCTTCACTTGGAATGGACGCTCAGGCAATTGTTAAGAAAGCAGGTTTGAACAAGGAAATAAAAGAACTTGAGCCGAAGATTGAAGCTTTGAAAGCCGAAGTTGAAAAGTTGAGTAAATAATTATGAGACCCCGAAACAAGTTCGGGGTGACGTACCTTTAGGAGTATTATTATGAAGTGTAAGAAGTGTGGTGCTGAAGTTCCTGCAGGAATGAAGTTTTGTGGTGAATGTGGTACAGCAATTCCACAGATTATAAAATGTGCATGCTGCGGTGCGGATATTGAAGCTGGAATGAAATTCTGCGGAAACTGTGGAGCTCCGGTCAGCCAGAAAAAGAAGTGTATTTCTTGTGGTGCAGAAATTTCATACAACTTAAAATTCTGCCCTGAGTGTGGTGCAAATCAAAGCCAGGCTTCAAACAATGGAACTCCAGCAAAGCCTTCTGTTACTCCTTCAAAACCGGAAGAACCAATCACCATGGTAGAAAATCTTGAGCTTAAAAAAGCACGCGAACAGTTTTTTGCCTGTGACGGAAATCTTTCTGAAATCCTAAAAACTGCAGAAAGCCTTTGGAAGGCACATTCTACAAATGAAGATATTCTTTCTTTATATCTCGCAGCACTTGCGGCTGGAGGAAAAGAAATTGAAGCTTTCAAAGTAATTGAAGGGCTCGGCGAAGGAATCCTTAGTACTTACATTTCTGCAATCGATATTCTTCTTACAAAAGAAGAACTCGCTGAAGTTGAAAAGTGGCTGCGCAAGGCAAGTGTAATTTTTCCTGATAATAACATTCTTAAATGCTATGAGGTTTATTACAATCTTAAGCTTTACAAAAAATATAATGATTTCAGTTTTCTCGAAAATGCTACAAACGCAAATGCAAGCCTCAAGAATGTAAATGGTCCGCTCGAGCTGAGTCATCAGCTTCGTGTAATGTCTTTGCTTCAGATTGAATCAGGCGAAGAGCCTCCGACTTATGATAAGGATTTCTGTAAGGAAAATAATCTTTACTTCCGCATTGTAAGCAATCTGAAACTCGGCGGCGTTTATGTTGAAGGAGTGGCGAGTGAAGCTGCTGCGGCCGCATCTGCTGGAAGTGGATTTAGCATAGGAACTATGCTTCCAATAGACAGTGACGGTTCAAAAGACTTCTCATTTACCGATGATAACGGAAGCAACAGAATTGCACGCTTTTACACAAAGAAAACTGCTGTTGCAGAAAATGGTAAATATAGTGATTTTGTTGCACTTATTAGTTGCCCTGATTCTGACAGATTTATTTTTGCATATAATCCGGAGACTGGTCAAAATGTTGCCTTTTCTATTGCTTCGTATGATGAAGACTGGGATGATGAAGAAGATGAAGGACAATATCTTTACTATCTGCAAACAGTAAGAAATTACTGTTTTTCTGGAAAATGTATTTCAGCCTCTGAACTAGACGTCAAGAGTGCATTTGAAGATGCAGAAACAGATTCTATTGAAGCTTATGTAAAAGGTGCTGTCGAAACCTGTAAAAATTATGATAGACAAGATATTGAAATATATTACTTTAATCCATATTCAGGTGGAAAACAAAATACAAGCTGGTGGCTTGAAATCTGCATGATTGATTACTACGAAAATGAAGCAAAAAATAAAGCAGTAATGGCAGCTGTACTTCAGAAGATTAAAAATCGATTTAAAAATGCCGGTTATACAACAGGCATGTTAGAAGCTGAGTATACGACAGTTCCTGGCGGCATAATTGTTTACTGCGATGATACTATTCAGACATGTCTGAGTTATTATTGGGATGATTTTTTTGACAAAGAGCATTCTTATTTTGTAACTTCAATAAACGGTAATTGCGATTGTGCTTACACCTGGAAAATAGAAAAAGGTCATGTTTCTTTTGAGGAAAACAATGTATTTACTGATGCTTACGGAATTAATGGATTCACAGATTCAGCATGTTTTGTTATGTATAAAGATGTCAGATGCAAGGAAGATGTTTTTGTGCTTCCCGTAAAGAAACTGATTGAAACTGGTGAAGGTTGGGATGCCGGAAGTTCAGTCTGCAAGATTCCAAATTATTTTTACAAATACTATCGAAGTGAAGATATTGAAATTGAATTTAATGATTACTTACGTGCAGGTGATAGTTGTCACAATTCATATCTGCTTGATAAAAATGGAAATCGTATTACCACTTTATTAGAGTTTGATCATTCCGAACCTGATGAAGATGGGTATGTCTATTATCCGGTACCTGCAAGTGATCTCGTGGATGGAGATGCTTGTAATTCTTTAACTCCAGAAGCTGTTGAAAAATGGAAAGCAAAACTGGGAATGTAAAGGAAGAAGCTACCCGTTACCGTCTGGTACAACTTTCATGCGAAAACGTCACCGTAACGCCGGAAATGGCCGCACGGTGGCTGGCAGATAATCCGCATAACCGGGCAATACGCAAAGAGCGGGTAGACGAGTTGTGCGAAACAATCCTCAGCGGCAAATGGAAGCTCAATCCTCCGATAGAAGTTTTTGACACCGGTCGTCTCTGGAACGGCCAGCATCGCCTGACAGCAATTGTACAGACGGGCTGCGCTGTAGAGCTTCGGGTGAGGGTATTGAAAAAGGAGGAAAATGTAAAGCACAATTGAGATTGTAAACTGCTTGATAAATTATTAAACTGCTTTAGGAAATATTATTACTTGCTTTTTGGAAGCATATAGTATATATTAAAAAAAGGGCACCCGTGACAAGCGTCTTGCCCCACGAAATGGTTACCTAATTAATAAGGCATTGCGCCACTCTGTGGTTCAAAAGGACAGGGTGGCGCTATTTTTTACTTATCTTCTTCTTTCGTTTTCGTCTACGATGAAGGGTGCTAAGTACGTCATAGATAAACTTGATGATACGAAGTACCAAATCAAGCATTTCATATAAACTCAATAGCATCGCCTCCCTACTAAAGAATCTGGCCTTGCGACCAGTCAAGTTCGGGGGCAAACCGCCCATGCCACGGGTGCTTTAATAATATACTATATATATGTTTAAATAACAAGTAAAAATATTATAAGTAAACAATAAGAAAAAAATGAAAAGTTTTTTCTAAACTCTCCGTAAATTTCTTTTATATTATTATAGAAAGCCAGAAAAAGTGAAATTCTAAAGTGACTTTCAGGGAGGTTTTGCTTATGTCTTCTGTTGGAGCCTGTTATATGATGCATAGAAAATTACTGAACAGACTTAAAGAAGCTGGAAAGATTTCCGCAGATAAGACTATAGAAAATACTAAGCTAAAAGAACTAATCAGGCTTTATGGTCTTGAGCACTTCAGAAAGGAAGTTAAGGAAGCAAATCTGGATATTCCGGATTTTTTGCTGGAAGAATAATATATAGGGGAGGTTTAAGATGGCAGAAGAAAATAAGGAAATCAGGGAGCGTAATATCAGGGAGTTTATGGCGGTTTTGAATGAAGCAAATGTTTTTACCATTTCCTGTCCCAGGTGTGGTGATATGCGTTTTTCTTTCAGCAAAAATCTTCTTGAAATAAAAGACGGTTTGCAGGTGGTGTGTCCCCATTGTTCATCGCTTGTTCATGCCTGCTATACCCAGGGGCAAAATGAGGTTTTTGTTCAGTGCCTCGAATAGAAGCGCTGATTTTTGAACGGCAGATTTCTGCCGGGGTTTCGGGCTTGGCAGCTGCCCAAGGAGCGGGAACTGCCATTTTTTAAGGAGATGTGATTATGTCGGAAATCTTGAAAGAGACAAAAGAAGAGCCATCATCAACTTTTGAAATGGAAGGCTGGAAGCTTTATTCTTATGAAAATCCACCACAGGGGTATGATTCATATCTTAAAGATATTAAAAATGCAGATGCCGAAGGAAAAAGCGCGGTTGAGGTTTTGCCTGAAGGTGGCGATGAAAAACGTCTTAAGAGGGGTGACAATCTTATCAGACTCATTGCCGAAAAGAAGATGAATCATCATTACAAGATTTACAAGGACTGGGCTTTTGGTGGAATGAATCGGGAAATTCTAACCTGTGACGATAAAGAGATTTGTGTAGAATTAAATAATTTTGGCGCTCTTATG